>JAATVJ010000434.1 GCA_014523515.1 Nitrososphaerales archaeon TH1177
AAATCTAAAACAATTGAGAAATCAAATTGTCGAAGCAGATGGATATATGCCCATAACTCCAGAATATAATCATAGTACCTCTGCAGCAATGAAAAATACACTTGATTATTTTCTTGAAGAATATTATTTTAAGCCTTCAGCAATTGTATCATATTCTGTTGGTGGATTTGGAGGTCTTAATGCTGTACAACATCTTAGAGTAATATTTGCAGAATTAGGAGCACCGTCCATTTCATCATCATTTTCAATATCCAAAGTTCAAGATGTGTTCGATGATGCTGGTAGATTAAGAAATCAACTTTATGATAAAAGAGTGAAACGATTTATTGAAGAGTTTGAATGGTATATAGAGGCATTCAAAAATCAACGTGCAAAAGGCACTCCCTATTGAAGAGGAAAAATTTTAGTATTTCTAGATTACTACAAAAAATATTTTACATAAAATATTAAAACACTTATTATCTATTAAAAAAATTACTAAAGAGTGGGATTTAGATCCTTCTATAAAGTGGGACAATCTACTTTTATTTAACACAATAATTCTATAATTTACCATGTTTTATGTAGAATAAAGTTAGTAAATAGAGTATATTGCTAGAACTGACAAATTTACATTGCAACTTAGTGAGATATCCAATAGATTGAGATATATCAAAAAAATCCTTACTTATAGACACTTATCTTTTAATAATAATTTTATTTCCAATAGCGCTCTAAATAAATAAAAGAAAAGGAATATAATTGATCATGGATATGAAACTAGAAATTTTGTTCGTACCTGTCTCTGACGTCGATAGGGCCAAGCGCTTCTACGAGACACTGGGATTTCGCTTGGATATTGACTACGTCGCCAACGAGGACTTTCGGGTTATACAGTTCACTCCTCCTAATTCGGAGACGTCAATTATCTTTGGCAAGGGAGTCACTTCAGCGCAGCCAGGCTCTATAGACCCCCCGGTTTTGGCAGTGGACGATATCGATGTAGCCCGCGACGACTTGATTGCTCGCGGCGTTAAAGTGAGCGAGGTTTTTCACTACGCCGGCGGCCCCTTCAACAATGCTTTGGAGAAGCCATGCGTCAGCGGGGCCGACCCGCAAGGTCGTTCTTACTTCTCATTTGCCTCGTTCGAGGATCCGGACGGGAACGGCTGGCTGCTCCAGGAGATCAAGACGCGGCTTCCTGGTCGTGAGTGGAAATTGACTCGACCACAGGACATGAATGTTGCAACCTTGGCAGGGCTCCTCAGCGAGACGGCAGAACACCATAGCAACTTTGAGAAAACACATGCCGAGCATCAATGGTGGGATTGGTACGCGCCATATATGAGCGCGCGTCAGAACGGGAGCAATCCGGAGGAGGCAGCCGCCGCAGCCGATCGCTATATGGAGAAGATCCTTCACGTTCTTCCTCGATGATGCCACTCGAGTTGCAGCACTATTGCAAACTCATGTTAAAAAAGAATATGTTGAAATCATTACTAACATATTCTTAATTTTGATTATTTGTTACTCTGTTTAATAGTTCTCCTAGACAAATAGAAATTCCATGTTGAATGCAAAACAGGTTTCAAGTCTTATTAATCACATATTTTAATTATAGCAATAAATTATAGTTGATGTAAAAATGGAACATTGATATGAACTTGAATCTAAAGTCGAAAGCAGAAATAGTTATATTATATGGATGATATTTTGTAAAACGAAATTGATATCATGTTAAGAGATTATCTATCCAATAAAAGTTTTCTAGTAGTTATAATTTGTTGTTGTTCTTCTGTAGTTTCTTTAGGATTTATATCTACAGCTACTGCACAAAACATTATTGATGATAATGAGAAAAAAATAGACTATACACATTATAAAACTACAGTTAATGGGATCCTTATGCACTATGTAATGGGTGGTAAAGGAGACCCTATTGTTTTGCTGCATGGTTGGCCAGAAACATGGTATGCATGGCGACACATTATTCCCCAATTAATCGCTAACAACTATACAGTAATAGCTCCAGATATGAGAGGTCTAGGAGATTCAGAAAAGCCACAAACTGGATATGACAAGAAAACCATTGCAGAAGATATTTACCAACTAGTAAAGAAACTAGGATATAGTAAAATATATCTTGTAGCTCATGATTGGGGAGGACCAGTTGCATATTCTTATGGAGCTGCACATCCACAAGATATAAAAAAAATGGTGATATTAGATACTCTATTACCTGGATTTGGAATTGAAGAAGCAGCAAACTTTTCACCAAATGGATTATGGTATCCTTCATTTCATGCAGTGAGAGATCTACCAGAGAAATTGATTGATGGACAAGAGGACATCTACCTTAATTGGTTTTATGATCATTACTCTTATAATCAAACTGCAATAACATCAGAAGCTAGAGAAGAATACATTAAACAATATTCTAAACCAGGTGCATTGCGTGCTGGTTTTGAATACTACAGAGCAATCTTTGAAGATGCACAACAAAATAAAGAATATGCTAAACAAAAACTAGATATGCCAATATTGACAATAGGTGGAGAAGTAGGTGTAGGCAACTTGACTTCAACTTCATTTCAAAAAGTTGCAAATAATGTTACAGGAATAACGTTACCAAATACAGGACATTTTATTCCAGAAGAAAGACCAAATTTTGTTACAAAACAGATACTTGAGTTTTTCAAATAACTTTTTTTATATATGTAGATTTTGTTAATATATCATCACTTATTCAAAATATTATTATTGAGTATAGTATCATTTACTTGAAAGAATTTTAGTTTGCCCGGATAAGGAATTGGTTTTTTTAGCATCTTTGCATTTCTAACTAAGAAACCGTATCTATAACCTTCAAAATACTTGGTAACCACAGAAAAGTGTTTGTGCCTATCCTTTTCAAATTCTTGTTGATTATTATATTCTTTAACACCATATAGAAAGGCAGAACCTATTATTGTTCCTATTGTAAATTTTTTGCTATTCATGTCGAATCTTTCACAGGATTCCTTATCGATTTTTTTTGAAGCATGTATTAAAAATTCGCCTCTAAATGAAGTGTACCATTTTCTTAGCTCTATTGTCTTTTCACCATGCGCTAAAAGGTCTGCAAAAGGTTGTTTTAATGATAAGCATTTCATGTATTATAGGATATTATTACTACAAACAACTTTTTTTAATCTTATTTTATTTAATTTTATATCGGTATTATTGTTATTTTTTCCCTACATCCAATCTATCAAAATTTCTTTTTTTTGAGATTTTAATTAATTAATCTATTACTCTAGCGATATTGGTATATTTTATTTTTTAGCCATCGTTACTTCAATAATCTAATCACATTTCACATTGAATTTGGAATGATGTTTTTCTACTGTTTCCTTGCTAGGTGTATCCAACAGACAGTAGCATAGATACGCATCTATATTAAAGAAAATGTTAATGTTGCTATAAGCATGCTAAATCCTAAGTTAAAAAAATGTTATTGAACCCTACTAGTATACGGGCTCGGAGGTGTGTGAACTGATTTTGACACGATTTTGTAGTTCAACAACGTATTCAAAACTAAGGTTTATCCAGAAAATTATTCTTAAGATAAAATTAAAGATTTACCATTGATAGTATCTAAAATTTAAAAGAATATAATAATAAAAAATAATTTTTAACTTTGAGGCATATTCATTATATTTTAACTAATACTAATAGCGATACTAAGGAGTTTAATATAGAGTATTAAAAAAGACATATAAGAATAAAAAGTTACCTTAAAAAAAACTGCCTAGTTTAGCCAAAACATCCTCATTAAATAGGTTAATTTCTTTATTATTCTCTATGCATTTATTTAATTCATTTTCTCCATTGCTGTTACAACTTTGAATAAGTAGTAAAATTCTTTTATTTTGAAAAAGGTCATATGGAAGAAAAGTGATTTGACTTTCTTTCCCGTCAAATTTTTCTACAATACTACCTGACTTACCTTCCAATGCTAACTTAAATGAGGTAAGATTTGAAAACTGTTTCTTCTCAAAAGATTCTTTTGAGACTGATGTCTCGTTTTCATTAGAATCACCAATCTTTACTCCAGTTTTGTCAATTAATACCAATCTGGTATTATTTTGTAAATGAAGCGACTGCAGGAATTGGTCATAATTGTTAAAATTAATACCACCATACAATATTCCTCTCATATCATTTTCTTTCATTACTGGAGTTGCAATTACTGCTAGATTTCTTCCTGTTGCTTTAGAGATAATTGCATCGCTTAAGTAAGTTTTTTTAGTTTGTTCCACTACTTGATAATAATCTCGAAATGAAAGATTGTTTGTAGTCAGATTTAATTGACGTTCGAATGGTTCAACAAAATATACATCTGCATTATTTAATGAAAATACAATTGATGAAAATTCATTAAATTGATCCAATAGTATTTTAGCGATTTTCCTCTTCTCAATATCTGCATATTCTGGTATACCATTAATTTTCGAATCTATCAAACTTGTATTAGGTGGTTCTAAAATTTCTGGTAGACTACTAGCAATTTGTAAAGCCGTAGCAAGTTTTGTTACCTTATTCTCGAGTATTGTTTTTATACTTTCAAGTTCATTTAAAAGTGAAGAATTATTTTCGTTTGTGTTATAATAGTATTGATTATCTTGAGCATAAATAGAGATAGAAGGTGAGTTTGTAGAAAATAAAATAATACTGATAGTAATAATACCAAATAAAAAACTTAAAATCTTTAACATTATCTAATCTTGAGAATTTTAAGAACAATTCAATATAATTCTATCTATAACTTAATAATTTAGCAGATGGTATACTATTTTATAAAGATCTAATGTTAAATAAACAAATAATCTTTATCTACTAGATTATTTTATTGACTAAATATAATGAAGAAAATATACAAATTCTGGTTACATTTGTCCTTTATCAATATCTCCGCTATAACCGTAGTTCTATTTATGCTTCCTGCTATTACAGATACTCTAGCACAGTTACCTAAGTTGAATATTAAAGATCAAAATACGTTATCTTTAAACGTAACAGATGCGGTTTATAATGCTAATAAGAGTGAGTTTTTAGGTTCCAAAAATATATCATCGACTCCTTATCGAATGACAGAGCAACATTATTTTGATGAAGGGTTCCTAAATGGTGTAGGGAATGTAACTAACAATCAGACTTTTTTGAATACTTACTTATCTGATGATTTGCTTCTTGGGAGAGGAAATGGAACAATTGAGACTATTGATGGACAAGATATCAGTTGGATATCTTCCGACATAGGAAGATTGATTGATAATCAATGGGTTTTTTATGGATTAGTGTTATTCAATAATACTCATATCGAATCATTATCTGTACTAAATAATAGCATCGGTCTATCCAAGAGTACGGCTGGCTCTGAACCAGATTACATCTGGCTTTTGGAATAGGCTGTTAACTTTATTTAATACTTTTTTGGACTACTGAATCATTTCTCTAAAAATTCGGTCTAAAGATGTATTATAGATTCTTTTATAATTTATTATATATGATATCAATATTGGTCAAGTATATAAGCCAAATATTGTCATTGATATTATGTGGGGTTCTGAGGGCTTTGATTTCTCATTATAACAGGGTTCGGTAACATAATAAATAAGGTTTATGATAAATGAAAGAAAAACATTGTAATTAAAATATCTACTCTGTTGTCAGTTCCCATATGCTATCAAAGTATCTAATAAAATGGTCTGATATTTCATCTGAAGTTATTAAAATTCCAGTAATGCTCTTCCAATCAATAACAAGGACTTTATTATGAAATATATCTAATGTCCCATGTAGAGGGAAATCTACAAATCTCAGGTTTACATCTTTTGGTATTTGTTCGTAGTGTTTTGAATTCTTAAACTTTGTGACACTTATTCCTCTTTCATCTATCTTTTTTGATTTTTGAAATTTGTAAAGTCTTGTATAAAATGGAGAGGTAATTTCATGATAGTCATCATAGGGATAAAAATACCTAAGAATTTCTCCTTCTTTGGATTTATTCAATAGAATCTCATATGCTGTTCTAATGGCTTTTTGTCCAATAAAAATCTCAGAAGAACTTCTCTTATCAATACTAGAAAATTTTGATAATTCCGGAATAATTTCATCTAGTTTTTGTTTTTGTAAATTAAGTTGTTTTCCTTTTTTTCGATATAATCATAAAGTCTTTGAGGTTCTATACATTGAAAGTATTTTATCTTTTCAATAATTTTGTAACTCACTAATCCTTTTAATGCAAGTCTTTCCAGCACGTCATATATTTTGGAATAAGACACTCTTGATTCTCTTACTACGGATCCTACCTTAGAAGAGCCTAATTTTAATAATGCAATATATACTCGTGCTTCTCCATCTGTTAAATCTAAACTAGTAAGATTTTGAATAAAATTTAATTCACTCATTGTTATTACTTTTCCTAATTGTTTACCCCTTAAGGGGAAACTAGAACTTAAGTATTTACATATTGGATTATTATCATGGAATTATTGGAAAACAATAATGGAAAATTAAAAAAAGTCATTGTTAAAACAATGACTGTTAAAAGAAGTGTAAATGAAGTTTTTAATTTCTTTAACGATCCAAAAAATATGGAATTGGGACGAGCGTTAAAATTTATTGATGTAGTAAAAGATAACAAAGATAATAACATCAAATGGTGGATCTTTGATCATAGTCTTGCTGGCAGATCAAAGATCAAACATATAGCAGTTAGAGAATATGGGATTCTTGATCATGTGTTTATAGGAGGTGGTTTGACGTGGAATGTGTTTGTAAGAGTTATTCCAAATAATGGTAATGGATCTACTGTTACATGGACTTTTATAAAACCAGATAATATTACTGACTCACAATTTGAAGAACAACTAAAAGGTTTTGATCTTGAAATTGAATCTTGGTCTGTTGTATTATAAATTATACGTAGGCACTCAAAGAGAAGTGTATGAACTGATTTTGATACAATTTTGTAGTTCTGATCAATCACTAAAAATAATTTTATCTATTTGATCATTTTAAATGAAAATGTTATTAAAATTTGTGCTAAAAAAGAGAAGGTGGATAGTAATTTTATTACTTGAAAAAATATCCAGTAGCAAAGTTTGCCATTATAAAGATTATTACAATTTGAAGTATTGCCTGAGTTGCAACAACTTTAACATATCTACGCATAAGTCGCTGAACCTTGGTCATATCTGGTTCTTTTTTCCTTAATTCATAATAGACTCTTATGTTAGTTGGAAGAAGAATTCCAAGTCCTTGAATAAGCATTACTGTGACAATAATTAATACCATGGTAATCCAGTATACAATTGGAGATTCTAGAGTAATCAAACCCATTTTTGAAGCAAGAAAGTAGCCTGCAGTAGTTGTAACAGATGCTACTGTTGGCATATAAAAAACCATTTTTGGCATAAGCCATGAAATAATTTCCTTACGTGTCGAAAGACTTACCTTTCGAAGTATGGGACCAAGCAAGAACGCCATAAAAATATCTGTTCCAGTCCATAATATTGAAGTGAACATCTTACTTCTGTTCATGTATTTATACAGTAAATTGTATTGGCAATTCTTTAGTTTTCGTTCATTGACGCAGAAAAACTTAGATAAAAAAATT
>JAATVJ010000435.1 GCA_014523515.1 Nitrososphaerales archaeon TH1177
ATGTAAATAACTGTGAATGCAGAAGCAATCTCTATCAGTTATGGATAAGAAAGTTCATGGGTGTAAATAAGTATAATTTACAGGTATATTCCAAGGTATTTCAGTTTATTCATAATAGTAGATCCAGTACAAGAAAGGAAAGATTCATGAAAATCCTTTGTTAATTAGGAGCTGAAACATTTAGAAATAAGAGCGATAAATTTATTAATCCAGAAGGATCAATTTTTTCGGTTGTAGGTCTAGGAGGCAGAAGTAGTCATATACTTTTAAATCAACCTGATTATGTAGTAAAACAGTCTAATGGATTTGGATTTCTTACTATTGAGATTAATGGAAAAGAGTTAGATGCAAAATATTATGATATAGGATACAAATGTAAAGAAGAAAAATTAGAAGAAAGTGATTTAGAAGAAGAAAATTTTAACATATTTGACATGTCATCATGTAAGAATGATAAAAGTAAAGACTCCGTAGAAATAATTGACCATTATACCATATCTAAAGTAAGTTAATTTTACCAAAACTATATTTATGGTTATAGTTTAAATAATTACCTAATAGAAGATACTTATTGTAATAGATATTATTGATTGTATTTTATATTGTAAAATAGTTCTTGATTTTCTAATATCTTTTCTATTCATTGAATTTATAATAAAATTTTTCTAGTTATTGTTCAAAATGAATTAAAGTATTTCTATCTTATAAATAGCATGAAATGGTGTAACTTCTATTTTTAACAATTCTACAAATACTTTTCAGTTATCTTAAGCTTAACCTAAAGTCATGATTAATTCTTCACATATTATATAAATTTCAAATCATTATATTCTTTTCTTATTTGTTTTAACTTTCCAACAGTTCTTCATTATTTCTCTTATGTATCTTAGCGATCCATATTTCTCACTTTTTAATCAATAAAAATTATAAACGTCATAGACTTTATTATCAAGTATAATTGTTTTCAAAATTATTCTTGTTTTTTATCCATTATCTACGAAACTATATTCTAAAATCAAAATGTGAAAAATATGAGTAATGATGAAAATATTTATAATGAGTTTAATATGCCGTCTATGACATATGACTTATTGTTGAATATAAATATCTCAATCTATATAATTAATAAGGAAGTAAAGAAGGTGACTTGATCCTGAATGAGAAGAATTCTTTCCATGATAAAATTGAAATAATTCAAGGATCAGACGATTTATTAGAAAAAATAAATAAAATAATAAATAATGCAAAAAATATTGTAGATGTTTGTATAAATCCCGCTTTTATAAAAAGTCGTGTATATGACTATGAAATATGGAATATCTATAAAAATGCGCAAAGTCGAGGAATAAAACTTAAATATATCACAGAAATTAATGAAGATAATATATCCCACTGTAAGCATATGATGTCAATTGTAGATGTTAGACATTTACCAAAAATTAGTGGTATTCTATTAGTAACTGATAATGAATTTTTTAGTGATATAGGTCCATTACCATTTTCTGCTTCTTCTCAACTAATGTATAGTAATTTGGAAGATGTAGTAAAACAAGAATTGCACATATTTGATAAGTTATGGGATAAAGGCATAACAATAAAAGAAAGAATTAAACAAATACAAGAAAGAAAAGATCGAATAGAAACAAGAATTATTGAAACTCCTACACAATTCCATAATTTTATGAAATGTAATTTCAAAGAGGCTGTTGGACGGAATTGGTATTTTGAAGAAAAAATATTAAAGATAATTTATGAAAACTATTTTGACTTATTTAAAGAGAATATGAGGGAAATAATATTAGACAAAAGAGTAAATCAAAACAATAAGACAAAATCTGATATAGGCAAAAAGGATAATATTATTGGTTTAAGATGCATCATAAAAATAACTCGAGAAAATGTGGAATTAGTTTCAAAGTTTCTTGAAATAGAAGGTGTTTATTTAAGACATACTAGTGATACTTTACCATTAAATTTTGAAGTATCTGACAATAAATTTAATTTTTCTATGCGTTCGTCCAATAAAAAAAATACCGATACTCCATTTATGTTTTCTACTCAAAATCCCTCACTGATAAAATATTATAAATTTGTATTTGAAGATCTGTGGAACCAAAGTTTAGATGCTAGAATAAGAATAAATGATATAAGATCAAATCTTACCACACAAGAAGGATTTACAAAACTAGTTGAAAATCCTTATAAAATTCAACAGCTTTTGCTCAATAATCTAAAGACAGCAACTACAGAAGTCTTGATAATTCTTCCATCAATAAATGCTTTTTTTAGGTATCAGAAAATAGGTATATTTAATATTTTAGAAAAAAAAATATTATATGATAATAAAGAAAAAAGACACAACAAATTAATAGTTAAAATATTAACTCCTACTAGTAATGACTTAAGTAAATCTATAATTAGTATTTACAATAGAATAAAAAAAATAAATTTACAAAAAGAAAATATTGAATTTAGAAGAATAGAACCATTATCAGAAATTAATACTGCATGTATAATAGTAGATAAAAAAAAATTATTGGTTATTGAATTAAAAGATGATTCCAAAGATAATTTTTTGGAAGCAATTGGTTCATCAACATATTCTACTATTCCATCTACTGTTTTCTCTTATGTTTCGATTTTTGATACTCTTTGGACACAAACAGAATTATATGAAAATATTAGAATGACAAATAATGAACTGCAAAGTACAACAGAAGAATTGAAAGAATCGTTACAAATATTAGCAAAGGTAAATCAAGAACTTACAGTAACTAATGAACAATTAAATAAACATGATAAAATTCAAAAAGAATTCATTAATGTTGCAGCCCATGAATTAAGAACACCCACTCAATCTATTGTTGGATATTGTGAAATGATAGATGTTTTTCCCGAAAATACACAAAAATATTTAGAACCAGTAAAAAGAAATGCTGAAAAATTGTATAGATTGACAGAAGATATCTTGGATGTATCAAGGATAGAAAGTGGTACTTTAAAACTCGAAAAAATCAAGTTTGATTTAAGAGAAATAATAGTAAGTTTAATCGAAGATCTAACTACTAAGAAGAAAAAAGAAAATATTATAAATTTAGAAAAAAGACACAAATCTGATAAAAATGCAAATATTCAGCTAATATATCCAGAATTACCTGTGCAACCGATATTTATTTATGCAGATAAAAATAGAATACAGCAAGTAATTTCCAATTTGTTAAGTAATGCTCTTAAATTTACTGAAAATGGAATAGTTACAATCACTATGGGAAAATTCAAAGATAACAATAATAAAAATAACAATAGTAATGATGATGCTTACGATGATGATGAAGAAAAAGAATTTGTATGTATTAAAATAAAAGATACAGGAAAAGGAATAGATCCTGAAGTATTGCCACGACTATTTGAGAAATTTGCAACAAAATCTGATAAGGGAACAGGACTTGGTTTATATATTTCAAAAAATATTGTGGAAGCTCATGGTGGAAAGATATGGGGAGCGAATAATAATAATA
>JAATVJ010000436.1 GCA_014523515.1 Nitrososphaerales archaeon TH1177
AAATTAGGAAAAGTTGAAGAAGAAGCAAAACAGAAATTAGGAAAAGCTGAAGAAGAAGCAAAACAGCAATTAGGAAAAGCTGAAGAAGAAGCAAAGAAGGTTCAAGAAGAAGCAAAACAGAAATTAGGAAAAGTTGAAGAAGAAGCAAAACAGCAATTAGGAAAAGCAGAAGAAGAAGCAAAGAAGGTTCAAGAAGAAGCGAAGCAGCAATTAGGAAAAGCTGAAGAAGAAGCAAAGAAGGTTCAAGAAGAAGCAAAACAGCAATTAGGAAAAGCTGAAGAAGAAGCAAAGAAGGTTCAAGAAGAAGCAAAACAGCAATTAGGAAAAGCTGAAGAAGAAGCAAAACAGCAATTAGGAAAAGCTGAAGAAGAAGCAAAGAAGGTTCAAGAAGAAGCGAAGCAGCAATTAGGAAAGTTGAAGATATGGTAAAGAAGATAGGACAAAAAGCTAAGCAATTAGGAATAAGTGACGATATACAGCAAGATAAACAATAATTCCATCTATACAAAAAAATATTATTTTTAAATAAAATAAAAAAAGATCAAAATAGCCTAATAATTTAAAATTTATGTATGTTTATTAGTAAAAAAGCTATACACTATCATTGTTGTTGTATATATAAACCTTTAACAAAAAAAATTTTTATAGTATTAAAATGTATTGAAAATATTCTATAACCATTTTGTTTAAATCTCATATAATAATAGATTAGATATGCCAAATGCAGCAAGATTATCAGATAGTACTAGTCATGGTTCACCACTTTTACCTGGTCCTGGTAGTTTAAATGTACTTATTAATGGAAGACCTGCATGGCTTGCCTTGTCTGATTTTCATACCTGTCCTTTAGTTGATGTATTAAAACCCCATGTAGGTGGAACCGTTCTAATTGGTAGTAAAACTGTATTTATAAACGGCAGGCCCGCAACAAGAGTTGGCGATATGATAGTAGAAGCTGGTGCCCCAAATGTAATAATATCAGGATCACCTAATGTAAACATAGGAACATAATTGGCAAATTCTTTAAAACAAAAATAAGTTATTTTAAGAATTGTGTCATTAGATAGATAGGTACATAATCGCTAATGAGTATCTTCAGCTGATGAAAAGAGAATAATAAAAGTTATCTAATTGCTTCACTTGTATCTAATGAATTTTTACTTATTTATATTAATGACTGAGGTCAATTCAGGCTTTCTTTAATCTTAACATAAATTTTTTTAGGCGCCGAAAAATATTTTTTTTATAAAGATAGATATATCAAATTAAAACAGAGAATATTTATATTATTGTGTAGGTCATCATTAAAATCTTGACTAACAAAAATAATGTCTTTGCAATTTTATCTTATTTTATTTTAATATCCTTGATTTTTCCAATATTCTATATGCATTTACATAATTATAGTTTTAATTTTCTAATTTCTTACTCTCAAGATGATGAAGGTCAAAATAATCCACCTAATGCATCTGATAGTTCCGCTACAGTTACACTAGGTCAGCCAAGTGACATACAGTTAGAAGCTAGTGATAATGAAAATAATCAACTTCAGTTAACTATAGTTGATCAACCACAATTTGGTACGTTAGGTGAAATGAATGCTACTACTAATACCGTACCATATACTCCCAATCCAGATGCAATTGCTGGAACTGACAGTTTTACTTATACAGTAAATGATGGTACTGTTGATTCTCAACCTGCTACAGTATCAATTACTTTAGTGAGTATGCCTAATCAGCCACCAACAGCTCAAGCAGGTAATGCTACTATAATACAGGGAACTCCAAAAGACATCAAACTCAATGCTACTGATCCAGATGCCGATGATCAATTGGTATTCTCTATTGTTAATAGACCTATAAATGGTCAATTAGGTGAGATAAACCAAGAGAACCAAACTGTCTCGTACACACCAAACGAGGACTTTACAGGTTCTGATATTTTCACATACCAAGTCAATGATGGTACTGTTGACTCTGAACCAATTCAAGTCACAATAACTGTAGGAGCTCCACCAAACAACCCACCAATAGCTCAAGCAGGTAATGCTACTATAATACAGGGAACTCCAAAAGACATCAAACTCAATGCTACTGATCCAGATGCCGATGATCAATTGGTATTCTCTATAGTAAAGCAACCAACCAAGGGCAAATTGGATGTGATAAATAATGATACTAATATAGTAACATATACTCCTAATCCAGATGCAACTCCTGGAACTGCTGATACCTTCACTTATAAAGTAAGTGATGGTACTGCTGATTCCAATGAGACAACAGTCTCCATACATGTCCAACCTACAATGCCATCTCAAACTTTCCAAGCACAACAAGAAATAAAAGATAGTGATAATGATGGTATTGAAGATCAAATAGATTTCGAACCTAATAGAAAATCTCTAAAGTTTTCTAGTAGTAATAAGATAACTTTTGGTTCAATTGAAGATCTTGGTAATCAAACATTAAATATTAGACAAATAGATGAAAATGGTATTATGATCATTTCACAATCTAATAATGGAGATTATCCTGCATTAGTAAATATTTGTAACCAATATGATTATTATATAGAAACAAATGATGCAATAAGATTTGAATGTGAACCAACTAATTCTACTTCTCAATCAAATGAGGGAATGAATATTGAATAAGATAAAACAAGTTATAACATATAATATTAGAAAATCTATAATATCTATAATTGTTCTTTTCATTTTATTTATTGTTGTTTATTGCTATAATGAATACATTTTATTAGATTTGCAGGAACAACTTGTACCTTCAGTATATTCCCAGTCACCTTGTGACAGTACAACACACCTTAGCCTTAAAAACCCTTTAGATAGATTTCCACTAAGTAATCATCCAATCAAAATTGATAATCCTTCTTTTACGCGTGATCAGTTATTGAATATAAAAATAACAGGCAATCCAACAACACAATTATGTTATAATCCTTATGCTAAAACATATTATACTGTAGATAAAACCTCGCTAACCGTTGAAATCACTTCTGAAATATTAAATTTCAAAAAAGTTATGAAAGTTAATCCGTTAAATCTCGAACGCAATCCTATGATCGGGCTGATTGGTGGAGTAGATGGAATTTTAGAACCATTGCAGTCTTCTGACTGCCCACCTAAACCGAAAGATCCGAATACTTCATTCAATTGTTCGTGGAACAAGACCAATTTAACCATAACCGAAAAAGATCAAGACCTCATACTGGGGACATCAAAAGAAAATCAAAATGGGATTGTAATAATTTCTCAAAAACCAAAAGGTAATGCTAATAATCCTGAACCAGCAGAAATAATTAAAGCATGTGGTGAAAATAAACCTTCTAAATACTCTTTACCGCAGGACAGTGTAATAGAACTTGAATGTAAGTAGGTTAAATAAAATAAGATCTAATAACATTTATGAATTATTTTTTTACCTTTCCATTATCTCATTATTATTATATTTAGTAATTTTATACAATAATAATAGTTCTAGTATATCACAATTACATATTGCAAAAGCATATGCTGATAAAATTTTTTTGGGTTCAGGTATTACGGTAGAATGTCCAGATGGTAAAAGTAGATTTCAGGTTAATAAAGGTGGCGAATTTGATGTAGATGCTGAATGCCAAAAATTAGCTGAGGCTACTGGTAGTGCTCCTCCTGCTAAAGCTCCTCCTGCTCCTGCTGAAGCTCCTCCTGCTAAAGCTCCTCCTGCTCCTGCTGAAGCTCCTCCTGCTAAAGCTCCTCCTGCTCCTGCTGAAGCTCCTCCTGCTAAAGCTCCTCCTGCTAAAGCTCC
>JAATVJ010000437.1 GCA_014523515.1 Nitrososphaerales archaeon TH1177
GTAATAAAAGTTTCATCAAATACAGATAATTTTCACTATCAACAAAATGATGTATTTAATTTGGTAGTAAAATATAAAAATGTACATTTCTTTGATTCTCAAACGGGAAAACGTTTATTTTAATTCAATATTTATAGTAAATAATAAATAATATTATATAAAAGTCAAATCAATAAAATGAAAAAAAGAATAAAAATGAAACGTCAATTACTACTAGCATATCTACTATCTTATAATTTTAGTATTCGATATAATAGAATATTGCATCTGCCAGGAACATAAGGATGATCTTATATAAAAGAAGATTGTCATGGATGTTAAGTTAAGGAATAAATCTATATTTATGTAATCTTTAACTTTTCATAATATGAAAATTTATGATGTAATGTCTGTTGATATTGTTTGTGCAAAGAAAGATACGACAATTATAGAAGTGGCAACAAGAATTGTTTTAGGTGTATTCAACGGAATTGCTATAATAAACGATGATGGAATGGTAATTGGAATTATAACTATAATAGATATATTACGTGCTATTAAAGATGGAAAAGATATAAACAATACCACAATAGGAGATATAATGTCAGTTAATCCGATAGTGATTAAACAAAATAAAGACATTGAGGAAACAATTGATATTATGGATAAAAACCGTATTTCCATGATTCCAGTTGTTGAGGATGATGGACGAATAGTTGGAGTTTGCTCAAGATCCGATATATTAAAAGAAATTCTAAATGAACGATTCGTAGTCATAGGTAGAAAAAAAACTACAACAACAACAATAGGTGAAGGATAAGAATTATGAAAGATCTACATAGTATAGATTCGGAAAATTTCCAGAACAAGGTACAAATCTTGCAAGATAGATTGTTAAAAGAATTATGTTCTAGAGATTACCATTCGAAACAATTAGGTAATACACCTATATTTGATATAGATGATATTTATAAAAAATCATTCAAGGATGTAGAAAAAAAATATTTTTCGAGATTTCTTACTTGGTTTGCTGAAGACTCTGGATATATTCAATTTCTTTTTGAAAATAAAATTGGCCTTACATTTATTGGCAGAAATTATTGCATCATTTCACAACAATATAAATAGACAATAAATACTATTTTTTTATTATTTATTTTTGATAAAAATACTTAATTTGACTAAAAATAAATAAAAAATTATCTTCATTTCTTTCTAATTCAAAAATAGTTTTTTTATTTGATTTTATCAATTTAATTGTACCATAAACAAATATTATTATATTAATTTAATTGATCGATGGAACCAATGTAGTATATATTCATAAAATTGGTTAAAAAGTAAATAGGTTATAAAATCAAAATATCAAGCCTTATATCCAATCTCTCTTAAAAATTTTTTTCTTTCTGTTATATTATTTTCATCTTCTATTCCCTTAGGCTTGTAACCATCTATAATCCCTATTATTCCTCTTCCTTGATCTGTTTCTACATAAATTATTTCTATTGGGTTGGCTGTTGCACAGTATATATTCACTATTTCTGGAACAGATCTAAGCATTGATAAAACATTAATAGGGAAAGCATTTTTTATTAAAATTATTAAACTATGTCCAGCTGATAATGAAAAAGCATATCGACTCGATTCTTTTTTAAGTTCCTCATCATTTCCATCGTATCTAACCAAGCACTGCCCGCTAGCCTCACAGAAAGCTAATCCGAATTTAATATTTGGAACACAATTCATTAAGCATTCATAAACATCTTCAACAGTTTTGATAAAATGACTTTGTGCAACTATTATTTGAGTATCTTTGGAAGGTTCTATTTTTATTTTATTTATTTCCAATAATATGATAGATTTAGATATTCAATTAAATCTTTCTAGAACATCTTCATTAACTATTTTTTAATTTATTATTTAATAGTCTTTTTCTCTACCCTCTTGATGGCATGAATTACATATACCGCATAACTCACACGTTCTACTTTTTTCTATATTGCATTTCCTACAAATAACTGCAGGAGTATGGATACTTGATTCATGATAGTGATGAGGAATACGAATTCTAGTCATATCTTTTAATACTATACTCTTGTTCTTATAATTTTGGTATAATAGATAGAATTATTTCTTATTTTAATTTTCCTTTAACAATCTATGTTATCTAATCCTTAAAAACTTGTTTGGCCAATAAATGATATGGAAAATCAAAATATTCATACGTGTGAAGTATGTGATTCACCTGTTACAGATTTAGTTTCTATCAAAGTTGAAAATGATAATGTAATTAAATTAGGTAAATATTTCAATGGAAATTGGATTTGTGATGATTGTTTTCTAAAACAAAAAGGTATAAAATCAGAATCTATTGATTATTCCAAAGAAGACAGTGAGCAATCTTTAGGAATTGCATCAGCAAAAGATGTATCGCCTAATACTCCTCCTGCTTAATTTGAAATTACCTTATTTCCTTTAGAGATTCTATTTCTAATATCATACAATATTTTAGTCTTGTGTAATAGAAAGTACGAAAAGATAACAATCATTATAAATCTCGTAACTTTTATTTTTAAAAAGTAATTAGATCTGCATTTTTTCAATAGTTTTTATTTGATTAAATATTACCGTAATTTTAATAAAGGTTTTTTTATCTAATTAATTGTAGTATTAAATATATAGAAATATTATATTAAAATTTATATTTGAATCTTTAAAGAGAAAAATTGTAATTAATTATTCCTATAATGAACATCTGTTTCTGAAGTTCAAATAAATGATTTTAACATGCATTATATAATTGTTAAATAAAGATTAGACTATTGTACTTTAATATGTTATATTCTATTGATGGCAAAATAAGACTTTATTATTGCATTTCAGATGTATTTACTTTTTCAGCTCTTGATTTAAATGTAGATAGAACAATTTTGAAATAAAGGATGTATTATAGTAATGTATGAGTATTATTATTTTTTTAGTTATAGTATAAAAAATATTTTTTTATATTCTGATTTACTAGTTTTTATCAGTTTATTTACATCCCTATTATTTGGATGTATTTATCTTTTTATAAAATTCTTTAATTCTTATTGGTCAAGGCGTTTACACTGTAGTGAATTATCGATAATAATAACTAATAAAAGTAAAAATCCTAAAAATTTTTATAAAAATAATACTGCATCTTTTCCATTTGTAAGTATAATATTACCTGCAAGAAATGAACAAGAGAATATTAAAAAATGCCTACATTCCTTATTATCTCAGGATTATTGTAATTTTGAAATCATCGCAGTTGATGATAATTCATCTGATAATACATTATCTATAATGCGAGAAGTACAAAAAGAATACAATAATAAGCAAAAAAATAAGCAAAAAA
>JAATVJ010000438.1 GCA_014523515.1 Nitrososphaerales archaeon TH1177
AATCAGTTTGAGGGGAAGGACTAAAAAAATTATCTGCGAGGACAAACTTCGAAGCAAGGTACCAATATGGACCAATTTCACTATTATTATAATACCCCATTACAATAGTCTTATTGTCTGATTTCAACTTATCATTTGATTTTAACTCTTTACCATTTTGAGCAATAATAAATCCATCCATAAAACCGTAATTGTAGGATTTTTCATACACATCTGGTCCATATTTTAAATTAGGTGTTTTGGTAATTTCCAAATGAAAGGGTCTCACTAAATCTTTAGAAACATTAGATGATATCTTTAAATCAAAATAATTGGTCCCATTAAAATTTAAATAAGAATTTTTATTCTTATTATAATTTATAATAATATCTATTCCAATATTTGCAATAGGTCTGTCAGGAATATGTTTATTTGAAAGTAAAGAAGAAATCTCATTTGCATTTAATGACCTATTCCAGAGATAAACATTATTAAGAATACCGGTAAAAAAACTATTTTCCTTTAAAAAATTTGCTCCTAATCTAATAAATGGTAATTTATTATCATCAGGTAGTGCTCTGGAAGTACTTAACTCTGATTCTAATTTATTATCGATAAATAGTTTTAATATAGATTTATCATATGTTAATAATACATTATGCCACTTGTTATCAGCATATCTATTTTTTGACACCACAAAAAAGTCATTCCCGGCCTTTGTCTCGAAACCACCTCTGATATGTTGTTTTTCATCAAGCCATATACCAAAATTTAAATTATTTCCAGGTGTTTCTTTTCCAATTCCTCCTTTGTTTATAAGAAATCCATCATGGACAGAAGTAGAAGTATTACTGAGGAAATTCAATGATATTGTAAAATTCTGAAATGACGGCGTAAATTCAAATGGATTTATTGGGATAGCCAAATTTGGAGGAAAACCATTTGTTCCTTCAAAAGTTCCAAAATAATTATCAAAGCTTCTTCGTCCTTGAGAAATGATAATTATATGTTCAATAGGAGTTTTATTTTTTTCAAGTGAATTACTATTATCTAGAGAATAGGCTGTCTTAACTACAAAAATAACACCATTAGATGAAAAGAAGGTTAAAACTAATAATAAGAAAAAAAGTGATTCGACTCTCATTTTAAACTTCATTTAACTCGTTATCTTTTATCAAATCCAGATGCAAAATACATCTAATTAGGTAAACTCATAAACTATTATTGCTGGTTCAGATAAAGTTTTCGTATTTTCTATGTTACTATTGTTTTGGTATTTTACATATACCGGAATACCATCATACTTTTGGACATAATCTTCTAATTTTAAGGCTTTATTTTCTAAAAACTTTCCATTATCAAGTTGAATTTTTTCGTAAACAATATAATTTATTTTTTCAGCGAGAATTAACATATCTATATTTTCTATTTTTTGATAGGCAGGATTATTGTTTGCTTGTATTGCTATTGAATCTCTTTGTGCATAAAATTTTATTATATTTGCCATATGGGTATAAAGAGTAATAAAAGTAGAATCCTTTGAAGTATTTTCCTTAATCCAAAGTGCGACATCTTTCATATAAGTAAGTGATTCAGACCCCAATACAGGATTGTGAGGAATAAGTAAAAAATATTCGTTTATTGTATATTTATTTGATATTAATATCAATGGAATTATAATAATTAATAAAATATACTTTCTTGACATTTTTTTAATCCATTGACTTGATAGAATTGAAATGCCAAAGATGACCAGAAAAGGAGTAATCAAAAAAGGAAAATGATAGCCTTTTACTGAAATCATTTGATAAAAAATTAATGGAAGAAGAATCCAAAGAAAGGGAATTATAATATTCCTAAAATTCCAATTTCTTTTGTTAAATATAATGGATAAATAAGCAATTACAACTAGTAAAGATAGTACATAACCCAAAATATCAGAAAGCAATATATCAAAATAATAAATAGTATCGTGATTTGCAGGTCGAGAATCTTGCCAATCTATATACTCTAATACGGATTTACGTGCCTCTTCTAAAGTCAAAAAAGATACCCAATAAGGAGAAGTTACAAAAACAAAAGACAATATAACAATAAGAATATTTTTAATTTTTATTTTTTTATTTATAATAATTATACTGATGATTGAAATAATAAAAGAAATAATTCCAATTTCCTTAGAAAGAAAGCAAAGGCCCGTAGTAATGCCTATTCCATAAAGAAGTAAAATAGTAGGACTTCGATAATATAATACAATCAGCAAAAGATCAAGAGTAAAGAAAAAAGACATTGAAACATCCACAAGAACTTGTTTTGAGATTATAACATGATATGGTAAAAAACTAAGAATAATTGAAGATAGTATCGCAGTTTGTCGGTTATACAGATATTTAGCGATAAAATAAGATATCACAATTATGCCACAACTCAAAAGTACTGGAATGATCCTAGCAGTGAATTCACTTATCCCAAAAATATAAAAAGAAATAGAAATCATGAATTGCAACAATAAAGGATGAGCTCTAAAAATTGAGAATTGATTTTGATATTCACTATAATTTGCAAGTGATGCTGCTTGCCCGGAATAAATTGCTTCGTCATTATTAAAACCTAAATCACCAAGTTCATAGATTCTAATGATAAAGGCAATAATGAAAACAGAAAAAATTAAAATTATTTCCTTTTTAGAAAGTTTACTAGTAGTGGAAGCAGAAAAGAAGTATTTTAAATTCAATAGTTAATAATGTTTAAAACAGAAAAAAAGCCTTATATCTTTTTCATCATTAGATATTAAAAATACTTTAAAATAAATAAATATTTTAAGGAATAGGTAACGGTCGTGGAAATGGTGGAGGCACTCCTGTTAATGTAACACTAAACCACTTTGTTAATGGCCCAGGATTTATACATGTTAATTTTGATGTTAGTTCATTTGGTCCTTCTTCTATTTCATGATAATCTTTTGCATAAGTAAATGTCCATGTTGAAAAATCACTGGATCCGCCTGGACCTGTTGGAGTCACTATTTGAGATGGTTTGTTATTATTCCAATCTACTTCTACTATGCAATCGCGAGAACGACTATCACTGGAAGTGCCATTAATAGTAAGTTCTCCAGCTTCAACTACATCAGCATTTTTATGAGATGTAATTTTTACGAACATCTTCGACATTGATTTATCTTTAGAAAGTGATTTTGATTGATCATCTTTTGTGGAATCCATTGCGGGACCATCCAATTGAGAATCTTCAAGCTGAGAATATGCTTTTTCTATAGAATATCCCATAATAGAAAGGGTTGCTAATAATAAAATTGTAAATAGGTATTTTTTTTTGTTATTTCTCAATAAACAATCATTTGAATAAGTTTTCATAACTTGGAGAATACGACTCTTTATTTAAAAAGAATTGTGAAATTCGATAGAGTAGCTACTAAAGATATTTTTCTCTTTTTTTGAATTGAACTCTATTTTTAGATACTACTATTTTTATAACGTATTAAAATAAAAAAACCTATTAACACCAGGGATAGACCTATACTAATTATAATAAATCCATTAATAGACCAATCAGGATTGCTATACATAAAAGATTCTACTGGCCCTACAATAGATTGGCTTTGAAAATAAAATACCAACCCAAGAAAGAGAATAATCAATCCTGTTATAATTATTATTAAATATAATTTCATTAATAATATGAGATATAAAGATCAAAGATAGACTATTATTAATCTTTTTTTCCTTTTAGATTATCTATTTCAATTCTTATTTCAACCCATAATGAAATCCATGTTTATTGTATTTCCCTAATCTTTAACTATAAAGTTATCAAATTTAATGAAAATTATATTATTATGATCATTTTGTTAAAAATAACTTTTTCATTACTAGTAATTAGATATATTCTCACAATTAATTGAATCATCAATTTCATGATATTGATGATTATTAAATCATTATTGTTAACTAACTGATAAATTTGATTTAATATTCAAAAAGACAAAAAAAACAAGCATAGTCTTGTTATCACTACTACTATTATTTTATCAATAATATTATTTTTTAAATTTTTATACATTGTGTGCTAAAAAAATTTACTATCTTTATATATTATTTTCAGTTATTAAAAATTTAACTAAAAATGGATTTCTATTAGAAAAATATCATGACATTTATGATTTTTCTTAGATATTTATTAGAATTCATAAAATTCATTTTTCCGCGAGCATTAATCTCTGATGTTCTTCGAGCATACATCTATTATAAATAAAATCAATTCCATTTTTCTTTGCCAATTCTTCCGCTTCTGGACTAAATATTCCTTTTTGTAACCAAATTAACTTGACTCCTTTCTTTTTTATTACATCTTCTACTACTGGCATAACATCTTCAGATTTTCTAAACACATCTACAATATCAATTTCCTCCGCAATTTGAGAGACCATTTTATAACATTTTTTATTTAAGATTTCATCTATCGTTGGATTTACAGGTATAATATTATAACCTTGCTGAATAAGATATTTTGATACATAATGAGATGGTTTTTCTTGATTTGTTGACATTCCAACTACAGCAATATTTTTTAGGTTATAGAAATTTCTTATTTCCTGGTCAGTGTGATTGTCGGTATTCATTATTAGATATATATTTCTTGAAGTATTTATTCATTAAAAACATAGAATACCAGCTTATCAATAATTATAGATAATTATTGGGAAACATATAATTATATATATATATATTAATGAGATGATATTAAAAACCTTTATTAGTTATTTTAATTCATCTTCGGATAAAGGAAGAGAAAATCCCCCTTCTTCTAAAGGAATATCAGCCATAGATAT
>JAATVJ010000064.1 GCA_014523515.1 Nitrososphaerales archaeon TH1177
AATATTATTATGTTTATTTTATAAGTAATTACTCTTTTCGATACCTTATTGATTCTCTTTGTCTCTCTGATCTTCTATGAGCAATCTGGTTCTTCAAACTATCACTTGCCTCATCAAAAAGATTAACAAGATCCCAACCAGAATCGGTATATACATGACGTCTATAAGGAGTAATTATATTTATGTCAATTTGGTATACTTTTCTTTCTTTTATTTTCCCTTGGATGTCGCTTAATTTTATTTTACATCTAGCTTCTTCAATTTCCGGTTCCATTTTTTTAAGTAATTTAATCAAACTGTCAAATTTTGATTTAGCGACTTCTGCATCCCATGGATTCTCTGGTAAGCCTATTATATATGTAGGAACTTCTTCTTGGATTTGTTCTCCTAAAAGATCAATTATGTCTCTGTAGGTAATTATTCCTTCAACCTTATTAAAGGATTTAACTATTGCATAAGTAGAATTGGTATTATTTAATAAATCAATTACATTATAAATTGGATTATTAATTTCTGATATTGTAATATTATTAGTTAATAGTCCTTCTATTAGCAATTGCATTCTATTGCTGCTATCTATCCCGATTGATCTTCGTCCGATTCTTTCGGAAGGGGACAAAATCGCTAATATGTCATGAGATGTAACTATTCCTTTTAGCAATCCTGTTTCATCTAATGGATCAACAATGGGAATATGATCAATTTTACGTCTTGTCATTATGTTCCTTGCCTTTGAGATAACATCTTTACTTGTTAAAGTAATCGGGTCTGGGGTCATTATATTTTGTGCATTCATTTTAATATCTTTGAGAGTAGACGATCCGGCTACACCTGCTTTAAGCATAAATTTCAATATCTCCTTAGCTGAAACTTGTGCAATTATTTCTTGTTTTTCATCAACGATTGGTAATGCTCTAAGTCTATAAAGAGACATTATTCTTGCAGCTTGACCTATAGTGTCTTTATTGGTTAAAGCCGTAATTCTCTTACCTAATAATGGAATCTTTGCACTAGAGATATCTCTTATTGGAAGAATATCTCTTATATTGATAGCTGATATAGACTTGCCTATTGGGATAAAGATATCTGAAGCATTATTTTCAAGTAAAATGTCTATAATTTTTGAGATACTGTCATTGTCATTTATTATAAGAGGGGATTCAGTTAAATCAATTATCTTTTTATTACGAAAATCTTTAAGCGATTCATATAATTTTCTGCTCATTTCTTTTAAAACCATATAGATTTAGGTAATAATACAAACATTATAAATACTTGAGCATACATTGAGTTGCAGTATGTAATATTGTCTAAAACAATCAGAGAAATTTATTAGAATCTTCAAAACACATTCTGATATCTATCAGAAATTCTAACCGATTTAAGATACACGAGAAATTCTACCAAAAGAGTTGCATTGTTTTTTTAATAATAATTTGTGAAATCTTTCTACTGTATCTGAATTTTGTTGACATTTTCTAGAAACTTTCCTTTCTTTTATTTTATTCTCATCCAAAATATACGAACACAATTGATTATTGGGCTAGGAATGCTGAGTATGACATGTAATTGGGATCTGATTTCTGTTATTTATTTTTACTTTTCTAATATTAAGAACATAGTCTAAACTCAAATGTAACACCGAGGTTGTGATTTGAACCTCGAAGTCAATCTCAGAGGTTTCCCTAAATAGCGAATCCATTCATCTAAAGATTTAACAACTCTAAATCTTGATTTTCAGAAAAGAGCATAAGAGCAATTCAATGATAAAGCATTTTTATTATATAAAAAAATATTATGAAAGTTATATAGAAAAGTTATGAAATGCTTTAAAATCATTTTCTTTTAACTATCAGAGTCATAATTTATGCGAATTTTTTTAGAATGGTTCTATTATAATAGCACTCTACATGAATTACAATGGAAAGGAGATATAGAATGCCACGATAAAGTTATGGAATCACGTCCTAATTATCCTAAGATTTGGTATAATCTAGTTTTAAGTTATAAACAAAAGGTTAAAGATTATTTTCATAGGAATGAAGACATCACCAATAAATAATAAAAGATAAAATCACAGTTATAAAGAATTTTCTCAATTAAAAAAGTATATTAATAGTAAGAAAATTCAAATTAAAATAACTTTACATTATTTTAGACGCTTTGTGACAACTACTATATCAGATTTGGGATATTCAGATTATTCTGAATGGTTTATTGGTCATGTGACTCTATTGGCAAAAGAAAGATAGTAAAAAGGCAGTAATATTCCAAATGATTGAGCCATTTTTGGCTTTTCTAAATGTTTCAGTTGGAAAGACAAGGAGCCGATCTACAAACTAAGATAAACGAATTACAGATAGTAAATCAGTCATTAAGAAAGAAAATGATGAGGTAAAAGAAGAAGATGCATTGTCTTATCTATCTGATCAATTACTTATTCTAAGTTAAAGAATGCAACAGTTAGAAAGAAAACAAATGATATAATAAGATAATTACTAACTTTATACAAAATAACTACGAGATAGATATATTATAATTTTATGTTTCTAACTATACTAAGAATCTATTGCAAATTTATCTGATAAACTAGTCATTTTATCAGAAAGATTGGATGCAGTAGTAGAAAAAAATCAAACCAATAAAGAGATTAGAAAATTAAGAGATTATAATAGTAAATTTATTGTTTAATTAAATATCATAAATTCTGAAGAACAGATTCATAAACATTTGCTGTTAGCCTATGACTCATTGCTTGTAATGTATTCCCTGATTTTAAAGCATTTTCCATTGAATCTAATTCTTTTGAAAGTAAATCTTGATAATACCTTTTAGTATTTTCTTTTGTTTTTTCCAAATATTCATTTGATTTATTTATGAATTCTCGATAATCATTAGATACTTTATTATCTAATTCTTTTTCTAATCTTTTTTTTCTTTCGATTAAATTTTCATCAACCATAAAGCCTTAATTATCATTCAATGTAATATCTTTTTCTTTGATTTTGATAATCTAAGATTATTTTCTCTAATAAACTTCTATTAATAATGGCTATGTTAAGTCTGTATTGTGGGTAGAATATATGTCGTTTACCTTCTGGAATTTCATAATATACGATTAGAGACATAGAATTGTCTTGCATTACATTTGATTGACTATCATGAACCTTACCAATACAATCTCTAAATAGAATTGAAAAGGGGAATTGAAAATAGATTAAAAAATGAAATAATTATTGGGAGGAACTAGTCATGTTATGTTGTATTTGCATAAACGATGGTTGTTCTGGTATATATGATTCATGTGTGACTATTGCTACTGAATGTGGACCTCTTAATGTTATTGGATCATCTGCTACTGATTTTAGAGCAATATCAGTTACAGGATCTCCAAATCCAAACTGACCATGATAAATACACATGTCGGGAGGAGATGACAATTGTGGAATATATCCTAGAGCCATTGTAACCATATCAGGAGCTCTTCCTATAAGAACATTGAAGAGACGGTCTTGGGGATCTTTAGGATCACATGGTAAATTTAATGCTATATGTCCTTTACTTGCATAAGGTGTTGAATCATATAATAGAATAAATTCACCAGAATTGAGAGTTATTCCATTTAAAAGTACTGTCTGAGTGGCTCTATTCATGTCTGCTCTATGAACATAATCTAAATTACCTGATACTAATTGATACTCAGCTAAATTAGAATCTTGTAATTCAGTTATAGAATTTTTATTTTGGTTAGTTGTTGCTACTGTTCCAGTACTGACTACAGCAATATAGATAAGAACAGCTAAAATTGCAACGAGAAGAGTATATTGTGTAATCTCTTTTCTCATATTCTTAAAAAATATTTCGTAACCATTACTATTAAACAATTTGGTGAATAGAAATATAAACTAAAAGAAGATAAATCATTCATTATATTATTTTCAAAACCTGAAATTGATTCTATTCAAAGTCAACTGCTGCTAAAAGAAAGAAAAAACTAGAAGAAATTCTTCTCAAAACAAAGCAAGAAAAGATACAGCAGTTTTGTAAAGATAGAAGATAAAAAAAATATATTATTTTTATTCATATATGTACATACATAGTTCATAGATAGGCTGACAACAGGATTTACAAGGAGAATCAATTATTGGTAAATCTGTAATTGGTTCGTTTTCATCTGATTCTCCATCTATATATTGTTGTACCTTATTTGAATAGTCTCAAATTGAAAAATACTACTTTCTTCTTCTGTTACATGTTTGTCAACAAGATATTAGAGAATAGACATGTTTGATAAAATCTGCTTTTGGAATTTCTTTACAGACATAACATTCTTCTCCAAATTCAGGATACATCTCTGCTAATACTAGATAGTTTATTCTTGATGCAGTCATAAAACATACCCTTAAATCATTTGACGGTTTTGTATCTTTTAATACTTTTTTTGACAAATTATGTAACTTGTTGTATAGATCCAAGCCATCCATCACAGTCATTCTATAACCAATAAGAACAAGATCATAATTTTCAGGATTAAAGATTTGTTCTGCTAAATCAGGATCATTTAATAGAGTCAGGTTGAAACCTCCATCTTCTTACAACCATCTTTTATATTTTAAAGAAGTTTCAACATCATCATCATCAACTATTAGAATATTTTTCTTGCTATTTTTGTTATTGGTATTAGTAGTATAGGAGCTCATTTCCTATGTTTTTCATAGAAGTCTAACAATCTTTTAATTATATCGTCCATAGATTCACCATAGGCTCCTACCTTGGCTAATTCTCTATGAGTATCTTCATTTATGGTTATAGTCTTTTTTCCTATTATCATATTATTTGTAAACATATTCTTATAAGATTCATCATCATTATTTTTTTGATTTGTAGTTGTTGTATTCATTATTCTGTCACCATCACCTTCAATATTATTAAACTACTAACTGGCGTTTAACTTTACTGGTAGAAGAGCTCATGTAAGTATCATGCACTATCTATTAAATTATTCAAGTCCGCAGGAATAGGCATTATTGCAGGAATTCCAAATTCTTTTCTAAATTCTTTATTCAATTCTTCGATATTTTTTATATTTGTATGCTGGAATTTGAATTCTCTGTATGCCTTAAGAAATTCTTTTAGACTGCCAAACCTATCAACACTAGATTTAAGAAAAACAAGTTCATCCTTAGTATATCTACGACCAGTAGAATCTTTCACCTCATTAATTTCTAATTCATCAGTATTAGAGTCATAATCAATTATAAGACCATATCTAAAACAAGCAAAAACATGAAATTTTTTATCATTTTTTAGAATATTCAAATATCTTGGCTTGTCTTGGCCAGTCCACTCTATTCCATCCTTCTTTTTTACATATTCTACTACAGCATTTATTGCCATATCAAAATAATAATCTCTATTTCTTCTACTCATTTTTTCTTATTCCTATTTTTGTCTAGATATTTATTTTGGTAATAAAATAAATAGTACAATTAAAGAAGCTCATTTCTTATTCTGTTTTTTATATGCTTCAATACATTTTCTTATAATATCATCAATAGTCTCACCATAAACACCTAATTTAGTTAATTCAGAATGAGTTTCCTCACTAATACTTACAGTCTTTCTTGCCAATATTGTTCTTATACTCATTATGTAAATCTGGATTATTTCTCTTTATATATTCTAGGCATTCTTTATTTGCAGTATCAAATCTAAATAATAGAAGAGGGATAATCCTCAAACCAAGAATTAAAATAAGTATATCGAATAATATTATTCATGAAGAGTGAATTTATAGTATCAAAAATCGAAGCTTCTCAAGATGAAAGAAAACCTTTTGTTTATGTAGTATTCACTGATACTAAAACATTTAGAAGAGGAAAACAACAGCAATCGCCATTTGGAGATATGGGTATAACTTTTACCTCACCAGACGACTTAATGAAAAATCTATCTAAGATATTTGGCGGTGGAAGAAGTGTGGATTTAGGTGAATCACCTACATTCAAATTAAGTATACGAGAATATGAACAGTCTGGCTTAAGTGTAGGAGACAAAGTTACGATAGAGATTAAAAAGACAGATAGTAGTGGAATATAATATTTTTAATATAATCTATCAGATTGTTGTATATTTAGTTACTTTTAGGCAGAAATTTTTTACTTTTGTAGAAATACATTATTTTTTATTGCTTATTATAAAAAATTTTTTTATGGTAATTTTTATTTGGTATAATGATGTATTGAGAATAAGGATTTCTATTTTAAGATTTAAATTTTTCAGTATTCTTATTATAGTAATTATAAAAAATATCATATGATTTATAAAATTAAATTTTGTATATATTATAATATAATATCTCAGCAATTATTATGACTATCTTTGATGTATTTGTATTCATTAGTGGAATTATTCTAATAGTAACAGGGAGTTTTTTGCTTTATTCTTTTTTAATTAAACCTTATAAGCAAAATGCTTTCTCTTTTAATGGAATATTTTTTCTTGGTCCAATTCCAATAATATTTAATAATGGGAATCACAATAAAAATTTGTTATCTATAATATTTTTAATATCTTTAATAATAATATTTTTGATTTTATTCTTTTTTATTGTTTTTAATTATATCAATTTTTAGAAATGAAAAAATGTAAAAACTGTAAGATAAATGATGCTCGCTATATCTGTCTTGGATGTAATAGGGAATTTTGTACTTATTGTATGAAAGAAGAAGAGTTTTTTTGTACTCAATGTAGATATAATAAACAACATAAAAATCAACAACAACGACAACAAGAAAATGAATTCAAATCAAGAAAAAATAATCTTACCAGAACCAATATTATTAATTTAATAATTGCATCATTGATATTGTTTCTAGGTATAATTTTAGTATTAACGTCATTTCCATCTCTTATAAATATGAATAATAGTGATAGTAATATATCAGAAGAAATAAGAGATAACAAGAAAAATAATAATAATAATAAAGATGGATTTATTTACATCTTTCCATTTCCATTTGCTATACTAATTGATTTGAATATTTCATTTATCATACCTTTAATATTGATTTTAACCATTGCTATTCCAATAATTTTATTTATAATTATTCTAAAATCAATAAAATTATTTTAAAGGCGATATAAAGTTTCGATATTATAAAAAAATTAAATACAAATATCTCTCGTAATAACAATTACAATCTATATTCTCAAATTAAACTATCTTACTGTCCGTATTGTTTATGTATATAGCACCATTTCCATGATCTATCAGGCAATGCAATCATAATTGGATGTCCTGTATTTTCATGGTGTTTAGTTGCATGAATTCCAGGTGAAGAATCACAACATCCAACATGTCCACATATAAGGCACATTCGTAATGCTACCCAATCAGAACCTTCTTTTTCACATTCTTCACATCCTTCTGTATTAGGGTTAACTTGATCTTCCTTTATTCCTTCAAAATGTTCACAACCTTTTTGCATATAGTTATATAGAGAGAAGATTTTATTTAAAGTATTTGAATGTCATGTATCTTTACGATAAATTAAATGATATATCAAAAAAAGTAGAAGATACATCAACAAAAAATTTGGAGCATATTTTATAACCTAGTCAGTAATAAATTACAAAGTATTAGCAGAAATATATCCGGAATTAGGAAAATAATATTATCTTTAAAAAGATGTTCCAAAAGAAGGTTGTTTATTCTATCTCATCCAAAATATATGAACCCAATTGGTTTGCGAGCTCGGAGGACTTCAATTTCTCATTATAACAGGGTTCGGTAACATAATATATATATTAATTTTTTGAATTCTTCAATAACCAAAGACAAAGATCTTCTATTGATTTCTATTATTTTACTAGTTTTTGTTTCATTTGATTAAACTCTTGTTCAGTTAGTATCCCTTCTTCTCTCAGTTTTGCAAGTTTCAGCAATTCATCAGCAATTGATATTGATTGATTGGATATAGTTATAGTCTCTTTTGTTTCATGTGAGTCGGTAGTCGGTTTTTGTTTTTTTGATGCTGATCTACGACTATCTTGCATTCCTGAACGAATTATTTCCAATAAATCTTCTGCCTTATCTTTTGGAATTGCTTCAATGATTCCTTCGGCATCATCTTCACCTTCAACTATACTGTCCATCATTCCTAACTTTGTTGAACTCATTAATCCAGGAGCCTTGAATCTTATTGTGGATGATAGTAAACCTTTTTCGAGCTTCAAACTTGTGATTATATCATATGGAATATCAACGACATTTGCTTTTATTCCAAGCATGTATGGATCCCTAATTATTATTCTTCTATCTGTTGCGTAGATGGTATTTGGTGTAAAAAAAGAACCTCCTGGTTTTATTTTTGATTGACTTGCAACAAGTAATACTTTTTCATCTGGATTTAACATTTCAATTATTTTATTAATTTCATCTAAATCATCTTCATCTAAAACATTTTTTTTACTATATTGAGAATATTCTTTATTTTCTTCTGTCTTGTTATCGCCAAAGCCAAAAGGCATATTAATAATATATCTTTAGAATTCTCATATTTTTTGAATTTGAAAAAATTTATAGTAATAAATAATTTATATAATTAGATTAGAGAATAATCTATAATAATGTTTATTGATAATGGCTTACAAGATATTAATTGTAAATAAAAATTATTATACTGCTAAACTGATGTAACATAATAAGAATAGAAAAACCAAAGAGAATAAATTGTAGCAAATATAATAATACAAATAGGAATTTCATTGTAGAATCCTTATATAACTACTGAAGATTGTTAGTGTCTGGTGATAATCCAATTTTTGATTGGTTAACAATAGTTTATTCTTCACTTAAAATTTTTCGAAGTATTTCTATTCTGAATTATCAAACTTATTCATAAGATCGCGATCGGAGGATAGGCAACTGCTGATTTTGACACAATTTTGTAGTTCAAGACAAATACTTTAAAAAATGATATATTTTGATATAATTTATAATAATTTTATCTAACTAATAATACTAATGTCAGAAATGACTAAAGATGAAATCAGAAGCTTTCTTTTACAAGGAATTTTTACAGGGAAACTTTGAACTATCAGTAAGAATGGGACTCCACATATAGTTCCAATATGGTTTACCTTAGATGATGAGGATAATATTTTGTTTACTACAAGTGACACATCAGTAAAAGCAAAAAATATCCGACGTGATAATCGAGTCCGTTTATGTGTAGATGACCAAGTTCCTCTTTTCTCATTTGTTACTATTGATGGGATCGCAGAAATAATTAGTAACGAGCCAACTGAAGTTTTCAAATTGGCTAAAATTATTGCAGCACGATATATGGGTAATGATAAAGCAGAAGAGTATGGAAAAAGAAATAGTTCGGAAGGCGAACTCCTAATAAAAATAAAATCAACCCGAATTATTGGACAAAAAGATATAGCAGGATGGTAAATCAATTCAAAATTTCTTAAATCAAATACTCAGTTAAAGATTAAAAATTATATATCATTGGTCGAAAAAGAAGATCTGAGAACTTCGAGTATGAGATGTAGTTGAGATCTGTTTAAACAAATTAAGTTTTTATATTGTTAATCTTAATAATAAAAAATATTTCTTATATGATAGTAACATAGATATTATTATAAGCAACATAATATTATCATTCTATGAAAGTATGAGCTATTGAATATATTTTAAAATAAGTTAAATTCATAACTATCTATGAACTATTTTTAGAGAATCTATGCTTCAAGTAATAGGATATGCAGCTAAGGAAGCCAAAGCGTCTCTAACACCTTTTTCTTTTGAAAGAAGGGATCTCCTTGATCATGATGTAGTGATTGATATTCAGTATTGTGGGATTTGTCATACCGATATCCATCAAGTAAAAAATGAATGGGGACGATCAACCTACCCTATGGTTCCAGGTCACGAAATAGTAGGGACTGTTTCACAAATTGGTTCACAAGTTATGAGATTCAAAGTTGGTGATAAAGTAGGTGTAGGTTGTTTTGTTGATTCTTGCCGCAACTGTGATGCTTGCAGTCAAGGACTTGAACAGTATTGTAGTAATGTCCTTACAACTTATAATGGAATAGAAAAAGATGGCAAAACTCCTACTCAAGGAGGATATTCTAATAAAATTATAGTAGATGAAAATTATATCCTTCGTATTCCTGACAACATTGTTTCAGAACGTGCAGCTCCTCTTCTCTGTGCTGGTATAACTCTTTATTCCCCCCTCATGAAGTGGAAAGCAGGCCCAGGAAAAAAAGTTGCCATAGTAGGTCTTGGTGGCTTGGGGCATATAGGTATAAAAATTGCACATGCGCTTGGAGCAGAAGTAACTGTATTAAGCCATTCACCTAAAAAACAAGAAGATGCAAAGAAAATGGGAGCTGATAACTTTTATACAACATCTGATGCTAAAACTTTCGAAAAACTTGAAGGATATTTTGATATTATGATTAACACAGTTTCAACTGATCTTAACTTGAATCAATATTTGAATCTGCTCAGACTTGATGGAACAATAGTAGTAGTTGGGGTTCCAGAAAAAGATGCTCAGATCAATGCATATTCTTTGATAAGTGCTCGCCGCAATCTTGCTGGGTCCTTAATTGGCGGAATTAGTGAGACTCAAGAAATGCTCGATTTTTGCAGTAAACACGATATTGCATGTGATATTGAACTCATTCCAATCCAAAAGGTAAATGAAGCTTACGAGCGTATATTAAATAGCGATGTACGATACCGTTTTGTAATTGATTTAAATTCTCTTGGCAAAATGTAACTTTGAAGATAAACTAATAATAACAGGTTAAAAGAATCAGATAGAGGACATCAATCTCTATTAAGTAGTAATAAACCAAAATTCTTAATTTTAATCCAGAATATGTAAAGAAATATAATATCTATGTTGTATATTAGTACTAGAATACTATAATAAATGAACTACTTGTCAAGGCATTAATTTACAATATAGTTATAAAAATTATTATCTGATAATTGTTGAGATACGATGATTATGATTCAATTCAAAGTTATAACTGAAAATAATAAATTGATTTTATCTAATTGAATTTTTATTAATAATAAACTTAAGTCTATTTAGTAAAAAAAATGTAATACTCATAGGATAATAAGAAAAATATATACTCTTACTTTGTATTTGTATTTCTATATGGTTTCTAAAAATAAATTATACTATTTCTATTATCTTGTTATTGATTTAGAATGTTCTTCTTCTCAAAATATTCCATTAGATATTCAAATTGAGAAATTAGAAAAATTGAGGCTTTGTGTTAATAAAATTTTAAACTCTAGTACGGAGAGACTACACCAAAAGAAAGTAAGATATATCAACTCAACAGGGGATGGTTATTTTATTATTTTTGATATAGGAGAAGATGCACTAAAATTTTCCATCGAAATTCATAAATATTTAAATGATCACAATGAGAAAATAAAAAACAAAAAAATATATTCACAAGAAGAAATTGATTCAAAAACAATTATAGTTAATACTGGAATTTCTTGTGGAATTAGTAAACCTGTTAAACAAATAGATGGACAGATAGCCTATTGGGGGTCAGATGTTATATTAGCTCATAGGATTGTTGATTATGCTAAAGGAGGTTATATATTATGTAGTTCTGACGTATACAAAAATATGAAAAATACTAAAATTGGTGAATTTGTAAATCTTGAATGTTCAACAAGTTTTAAACATAATTTAAAAACAGATGTATATTTATTTTATAATAAAGAAGATAAAGAAAAATTCGAGAATGTAAATATTCATCTTTTAAGGTGAGTCAGGAATTTTTTCTGATAACTTTTAACAAAAAATACTATAATACGATACAATTAAAAATTCTATTAACATTGGATTCTGGTAGTCGACTGATTTTGACATAATTTTATAGTCCTGTTAACTAATTAACTTAATTTCAGTTCTATAATATTATTAAATAAAAAAAGAAATTGTTGAATTATTAAGTATCTTATTTGATTATATTTTCTAGGTTAGGATCTGCTTTCTGCTATTTAGTTTTACTTTCCTAATATTAGGAATAAGCGACAAATTAGTAGCGCCATGCGTGGGACTCGAA
>JAATVJ010000065.1 GCA_014523515.1 Nitrososphaerales archaeon TH1177
CAGATACTTGTGTATTATAATTGCAAAATCAATAAAAAGAATCCAAGAACAATCAAATACATGCTAGGAACATAATAACTAAATATATTAATTATAGATATGATAATATTTGTTCATCGAAATATGACCCAGTCTCAGTTAATTTGATATCAATAAAATATTTAATTAAATAAAAAGATCACTTAGTCTATTCTAAAAATTAGCATAGTATTGAGAATTTAATTAACTAAATTACTTTTATTATTAAAAATAATATAGGAAAATGCTATAACTATTTAAGCAATGCTTTGTGGGACATAAAAGTTATTTTCATATAATTCATTAATTTGTTGAAGTTCTTCTTCCTTTAGATATTTACCATCTGACATTTCTGAAAATATTTCTAATTCTTCAATACTTAATATAGTAGGTATTACTACAGATATAGGTTTTTGAGACAAAATAAATTTAATCGCTAATTGTGGAATTGTCCAATCTTTATTTTCTGCAATTGATTTCATATTCTCTATTTTTTTTAATGCTTCTATTATCCATTCTTTTTTTCTATAACTTCTATGATCATTTTGATTTAAAATCGTTTTCTCTGTTACTTTGCCTGTTAGTAGTCCTGAAGCATCAGGAACTCTGACCATTATACCTGTATTATATGCATTTTCATTCTCTATAGAATGAGTTGAATTTTCAGTTATGGTATTCAAAAAAGATCGTCCTGGGTCTTGTTCTAAAATATTATAAACCGTTTGTAGGCATGTTATATTTCTATTTTTTATTGCATACAGTCCTTCTTCTTGCCAGCCTATAGCTGGTCCTAATGCTATTCCATGACTTTTAATAATCCCTTTATCAACAAGGCTATCTAAAGTATAAAATAAATTGTTATTTTTAATTGCATCCATTTTTGGATTATGTAAGCTATAAACATCTATGTAATCTGTTTGTAATCTTTCCATACTTTTTTCAAGTGCAAATTGCAAGAATTCTGGATCATGTTTTTGAGGAATTTCATTATGTCCTATTTGTTCTTGGTTATACATATCATATCCCCATTTGGTAGAATAAACTATTTCATTTCTCATATCTCTAAATACTTGACCAATTATCTTTTCACTTTTACCTTTACCATACATATCAGCAGTTTCAAAGAAGTTAATCCCCAAATCATATGCTTTTTTTAACATCTTTATTGCTTCATCCTCCTCTATCTTTTTTCCCCACCAGTCTAATCCTATAGTCCATGCACCAAATCCAATTTCACTGACTTTTATTCCGCTTCTACCTAATTTTCTATATTTCATTTTCCAATTACCTTCCTAATCTTATTAACAGACTCATAAAATATATCATCATTTAGTACAGGGCCTATTAGAGCTTTTTCGTTTTGTAATATCTCTACTCTGTGAGAATTCTCATTGTCTACATCTTTTTCAATATCTATCCATGATTTACATCCTGACCACTTATCATTAATATCAATAATCAACGGTTTTTTTATTTTATATATTCGCAATAATAAAATACTCATTGGTTTACTTGGATTGTAATTCATCCTCATCATTACATATTCATCACTCCATATGTGATAATCTCTTAACTCGAACAGTGTTACTTTATCTGAAATCTCTACAACATCTTCTACTTTTGCGAACAATTTAATAATGTTAGTATTGTCTATCTTAAAATTATTGTAATCTTTATCTGTTTCTTTTCTGGTGTATTTATTTTGTTCTTCTAATATTTCCTTTAATTTTTCTTTGTATTCTGCTTTAATTGATTCCATAGATTGGTGTTCAAATGTAGGATAAAGTAAAAATTCATTATGTTTAACCTCAAATCCTTTTCTATATTCCATAATGCCTCCCTTACGAAGCAACAACATCTGCCTACCATCTTCCAGAGCCTTACAAATAATAGCCCATTCTTTAAGTGCAATCATCACTAGATTAACTCAACCTAAACTTTTTATAACTTGTTCTATATTTTTATGTACACAAACAATCATGGGAGTATCTTTAACAACATACTTACTAACCTTAGTTTCGCGTAATTGTATAATTAAGTTTTGAAAATCATTAAGGTCATCTGTTTCAAAAGCTAACATGAAATCCTGATCATGAATTCCAAAGGAATATGATGTATTTAATCGAATATTTGGAAACTTTCTTCCAACTTCTATATGTTCTTCCATCATTTTTTTCCTTTTTTCAAAAGGGAGAAGATACCATTCTCTTGATTTTATAAATGGATATACTATATTATATTTAAGTGGCTTCTGATTAGCCATAAAACCGGCTTTGGCTTGATTAGAATAAACGGATTTTCTTGAGCTTGATAGATAGATTTGAGAAGGTTCAACATACTTCCCTAATACAGTAAAATAAATCTTTGATGTTAAAATTTGCATTTTTTCAACGGAATCTGTTATCATCCATAACATAAAATCTGCATCACTTCTTAGACCTATTGTTGAATATGGAATAACTTTCATTTTGGTATTTGCGACTTCTAACAAACTTTCAAATTCTTTAGCTGCCTCTTCTTTTCCTATTTCATTTAGCCATCTCCATTTTGGATCTACTTTAAAAAAGGAGAAATTTAGAAAAAGCTGTTCTTCTTTTTTTATACTTTCTGTTTTTATATCATTTTCTAATGTTATAATTTGTTTTTCTCTAGAGTCATCATTATTGTTATTGGATGATTCTGAATTATTTTTTTCATTGTTGTTAAACGACATTGAATATATAAGAAAGAAAGAACTAGCCGTATTATATATCTAAAATTAAATAATATATTGAAATTTTATTCTTCTAAACCTAGCCATACATAGCCTTTAGATTCTAACTCTTCTGATAATTCTTTTCCACCAGATTTAATAATTTTTCCTTTTGCCATTACATGAACTTTATCAAGTCTTGTAAGATAGCGTAAAATTCTAGCATAATGTGTAATTACAACAACACCAGCTCCTGTAGCAATTAATGTATTTATTGCATCGGCAACTGCTTTTACTGAATCAATATCTAAACCAGAGTCTGGTTCGTCTAATATAGCTATATTTGGTTTTAATACCAACATTTGCATAACTTCTGATCTTTTCTTTTCTCCTCCAGAGAATCCTTCATTTAGATATCTTCCAAGAAAAGAAGGATCTAAGCCAACATTATTAAGATTTTTTTTAACATATTCATGAAATTCTTTAACAGTAAGAAAAACTTCTCTATCCTTTTGATCTTCCAATAACGACTTGTTTAAGGTATTATAAGCATTTCTTAAAAAATGACTATAACCTACACCTGAAATTTCAATAGGATATTGAAATCCCAAAAATATTCCTTGCTTTGCCCTCTCGTCAGTAGATAATTTCAAAATGCTTTTTCCTTTAACAATAATATCTCCAGAAGTAATAGAATATTTTGGATGTCCTAAAAGTACATTTGCAAAGGTACTTTTTCCAGATCCATTTACACCCATTATAGCATGTACTTCATTTTTATCAATTTCTAAATTTAAACCATTTAGTATCTTCTTTCCATCGATACTTACATTAAGGTCTTTAACCTCTAAAAAAACCATGATATAACATATTTTTCTTAATTACATATATAAGCATATCATTATTTGGAAATTACATCAAATACTAAAAATATATATCTAAACTTAAAATCTACAAATATCCTATAAGATAAAAAAAATAAAGCAATTGGTCTTTTTATCATTTATTCAATCTTTAACGTTCCTGTCATGTAAGGATGAACTGTACAATAGTATGTATATTCACCTGCATCAATTTCTTCTGTTTGTATAATTGCTGCTTCTCCTCCCATAATCAAACTAGTATCAAATATTTTTGCTGAATTTGGATCATTGGGGCCTGCACCATTTGTAACTGTATGAGGGACCAAATCAACATTTTCAACTTTAATTATATTGCCTTTTTTAACTGAAAGTTCGTCTGGATCATAGTCTGGATTACCTTGAGTTGCAGCTCCTTCAAGAATCGTTAGTGTTACATCCGCTTTAACAGTTGAAGGGTCTATCTTTTCTGTCTTTGTAGTAGCTTGTGCTGTCGGTGGAGGCAAGTCTTGTCTATATATTGATTTTGTATCTCCTGGTGTAGGGGGAAGCTCAGAAAATATAACATATGAAATTACTCCTGTAATCGCACCCATTCCTAATATTCCTAAGAAAATAATCTTTTCATTAAGTCCCATTTAACTGATTATGGATTCGAATAAGATCTTAATTAATTTTTTTAAAATAAAAGATAATAAAGTCTGATCATTACTTTTATACAAATTAAGATTGTCATATTTTCTATTAATTGAAAATGAATATATGCTATGCTATGATAAATTTCAGGTATTATTACAAGTTTTTTATTAATAATATACTTTAATTAATTAACACATTTATTATTATCGTATATATAATAATAAAAATAATTAAAGAAATGCCTAATAATACAAAATGTGCTATTTGCAACAATCAAATTCCTATTTTTAGATATAAAGCAATGAGACAATGGAATATCCAAGGATACTTGTGTAGTGATTGTTATTCAAAAAAGCTAATAGGACACTATACTCCTGCATATATTCCTACAAAAGAAGATAGCAGCTATAATAAAAATCCTAAATAATAAATATACTTCACTAATATTGTCGCAGCTTATTGAATTATTTTCAGAATTTGTAATGATGATTCTTCAATCTAATTATTTTATTACTTAAATTATTAATATCAATCACCAGAGCATATTGTTACGGTCGGTAGATTTTTAAGAGTGCATTGGACAAAAATCTTGAATTACTATTGAACTTATCTATAAATATTTTAGAAAAAACAGATGAAAAAATAATACTAAAATTTAATAATATTCCAAGACAATATCTGAATGCTATCAGAAGGATCGCAATAAGCGAAGTTCCAACATTAGCAATTGATGATGTAGTTATTCTAGAGAATTCATCGGTTATGCATGATGAGGCAATAGCTCATAGATTAGGATTAATTCCTTTAAGAACCGAATTAAATAGATTTGTCTTTTCAAATCAATGTGATTGTAATAATACCTTAGGTTGTTCTAAATGTCGTGTATTGTTGATTTTAGATGCTGAATCTCCAGAAAAAACACGGCTTGTAATGTCTGGTGATTTGGTATCTGAAGATGAATATGTGAAACCAGTAAGTAAAAATATACCAATCATTACTCTAGCTCCTGGACAAAAATTAAAATTCGAAGCTTATGCAAGATTAGGCACAGGGAAAGATCATGCAAAGTGGCAACCTACTTCTTCAGCTGTTGTTAAAGATGGCAATGACAAAGACGAATCAATCCTTATAATTGAGACTACTGGTTCATTAACTGCAGAAGAAACTATAAAATCAGCACTAAAAATTATAAATTCAAAAATAAATAATTTTGGTGATATAATAAAATCATTAGAAATACCATATAAAACTAGGTAGATTTATTTGGGGAATATTAATATGGAACATGATAAGGTTACAACTATGTTTGTTAATACTTTAAATGATGATATTAAATGGACATTGCGTAATGCATACAAGAAAACTAAAACTCCTTTATGGAAAACATTAGAAAAAAAGATTGAAAGTTCTCGATCTAATAGATCTGAAATTAATATTGGTAAATTAGAAAATCTTACTAAAGATGGAGAAAATATTATAATTCCAGGAAAGGTTTTAGGCAATGGGACTCTTACTCATAAATTAAATATCACTTCATTCTCAATTTCAATTCCGGCAATGAAAAAGATACTTGATGCAGGTGGAAAAATTATTACTATCAATGATCTGGTCAATCAACATCCAAATGGAAAAGGTGTAAGAATAATTGGATAAATCTAAAAATAATACAATTTCAAATATCAATAAACAAATAATAGTTGATGCTTCCAATTGTATTGCCGGTCGGCTATGTTCTTATGTTTCAAAACTTTTAATTCAAGGTAATAGAGTAGCAATAATCAATTCTGAAAGAGCAATGTTATCTGGAAATCGATATAAAACAATTGAAGATTATAAGAAACATCTTGAAGTAGGTTCTATTACTAATCCTATTCATGGACCTTATCATCCAAGAAGACCAGATAGAATATTGACTAAAATGGTTAGAGGAATGGTTCCAAGGAGGAAGCCAAGTGGTATAGCAGCGTTTAAACGTTTGAGAGTATATATAGGAATACCAACAGAATTTCAAAGTTCAAAGGAAATAAAAATTTTTGATGATGCTAAAATAACAAAATCTGAATCATATTACATTACAATTGGAGATATTGCAAAACAAATAGGTTGGAAGGGAGAATAAAAAATGACTAAAATTACTGTTGTAGATTTATATCCCGGGCAGAGAAAAACATCAAGAGCAGTTGCTACCATTTCTAAAGGAAATGGTAAAGTTAGAATTAATAATATTCCAGCAGAGATAATTCAACCTGATGTCTCAAAAGAATTGATATTGACTCCAATGAATATAATTGGAGATATACGAGATAAGATTGATATCAACGTAAAAGTTGAAGGTGGTGGATTTATGGGACAAGCTTTTGCAAGTGCAGTAGCAATATCACGAGCCCTAGCTGGAGAATCTAAAGGAGGACGTGATCCAAAGGATCATCCATTGTCAAAAAGTATAAGACAAGATATTCGCAAAAAAATAACTGAATTTGATAGACATTTGCTTGCAGGAGATCCTAGACAGGCTGAATCAAAGAAATTCGGTGGGCCAGGTGCTAGAAGAAAAAAACAGAAATCATATCGTTAGTTATTATTTTTTTTTATATTGACTTTGAAACCTTTCAATTAGATTTAAATTTATATGCATATATATTACAAAATCTCATTTTTAATATTCTATGACTGATAACAAATTCTCTATAGTAAGGTTAATGCTCAATGCTGATAAATTCGAAATTTTAGTTAAGCCTGATCTAGCATTAGATTACAAACTTGGTAAAAAAACAGATATTTCTAATATTTTAATTTCAGATGAAATTTATTCAGATGCTAATAAAGGTACACGTGTTCCTTATGAAAAATTAATTAAAAATTTTAAAACTAAAGATCAAATAGAAATTGCTAAACAGATACTTGAACATGGTGATGTTAATCTTACAACTGATCAGCGTAGAAGAATGGTTGAAGAAAAGAAAAAACAAATTATTCAATATATTAGTAGAAATTTTATTGATCCAAAAACACATCTTCCTCATCCACCATTAAGAATAGAAAATGCAATGGAACAGATTCGTTTGGTAATAGATCCATTCAAGAGATCAGAGGAACAAGCAAAAAAAATTATTGATTCTTTAAGAAAAATTTTACCATTAAAATCAGAAAATCTTCGATTAGTTATTACCATTCCACCACAATTTTCTGCTCAATCTTATAGTCTTATAAAAGGCATAGGGGATCTCAAAGACGAGATGTGGCTTCAGGATGGATCATTAAAAGTAATTATAGAAATAAATGCTGGAATGCGCTTAACTTTAGTTGAAAGAATAAATTCTATTACAAAAGGCTCTGCTCACGTTCAAGAACAATAATAACAATGAATAAATACCATTTATTAAAATAGGAAATTTGAACTTGAAAAGAGATATAAAATTGTTAAATAATGATACAAACAAATACTTTTCTTTGTTAATGTTACTAATAAGGAGATGTTATTATAATTCATGTTAGAAATTAAGAAAAGATATGTTATTCCAGGCGATGTGATTATAGAAGGAAATTATAGGCCATTAATGAATGTAATAAAAAAAGATAATTTTATAATTGCTACAAGGATAGGAATTGCCGAATCAAGTAAAGATGGTATAAAAGTTATTCCATTATCAGGTGTTTATATTCCCAGAGTAAATGATATAGTCATTGGAAAAATTATAGATAATTCTTCATTATCATGGGAAGTAGATATTAATGCAATTTTTTCAGCTCATCTTCCTGCTCAAGATGTTTTTGGAAGAGATTTTTCTCCTGCAAAAGATGATATGAAAAAAAGACTTGCACCAGGTGATTTGGTAACAGCTAGAATAATAACTTTTGACAGAACTAGAGATCCAATGTTAACAATTCAGGAAAAGGATTTAGGTAAGATTTCTAATGGTGAATTTCTAAAAATATCTTCAACACGTGTTCCTCGTTTAATAGGAAAGAGGGGTTCTATGATACAAACTATCGAACAAGCTACACAAACCAGAATTTTAATTGGACAAAACGGAATACTTGTTGTGACTGGAAAAAACAAAGAAGGCATTGCTCTTGCTTTTAAAGCAATAAGATTAGTTGAGGAAGAAGCACATACCTCAAATTTAACACAAAGAGTAAAAGATTTGCTAAATGTTTCTGAGGAGGTATCACAAACAGAAACTAATAATAGTTCAGTGAATAACGAAGACTATGTTAACAATAGTTATGCAGATAATAATTCCAACGATATTGAAAATGGTAATAGTTCAAATAATACTACTGAATCTCCAAGAAGAGATTCAACCTAAATAAGGAGAGGATAAAGATTATGAATCAAACAATTCTAATAGATGAAAATGGAAAACGTACTGATGGTCGATCTATTGATGAATTAAGAGATATTAAAATTACTATAGGTGTTATAAAGAATGCAGATGGATCTGCCTCTATAGAATTTGGTAAAAACAAAATTATAGTAGCGGTATATGGGCCAAGAGAAGTTCATCCAAAACATATGGCTCTCCCTGATCGATGTGTATTAAGATGTAGATATCATATGTCACCCTTCTCAACAGATACTAGAAAAAATCCAGCTCCATCAAGAAGAGAAGTTGAAATTTCAAAGGTAATGCGTGAAGCATTAGAACCAGCAATAATATTAGAAGATTATCCTAGAGCTGCTATTGATGTTTTTGTAGAAGTATTACAGGCAGATGGTGGCTCTCGATGTGCAGGAATTACGGCTGCCTCAGTGGCTTTAGCTGATGCTGGAGTTAATATGAGAGATTTGGTTGCAGCCTGTGCAGCTGGAAAAGTAAATGATAAAATAGTTCTTGATATCAATGACATTGAAGATAAGGAAGGATCAGCTGATATGCCCGTTGCATATTTACCAAATCTTGAACAGATTACCTTGTTACAATTAGATGGAATCTTAACTGAATCTCAATTTGATGAATGTATAGAAAAAGCCATTCAGGGATGTAAAATGGTTTATGAAATACAAAGAAAAGCATTAATAGAAAAATACTTCGGAAATGATCTGCCTGAAGGTGAAGAGAAAGAATTGGAGGAGAATAAAGAGAATTGAGTTTATCAAAAAAATCACCACTAGTAATTGAACAATTACGTAAACGACAAATGTTCGATTTAATTACTAATGGAAAAAGGCTAGATGGTAGAAACTTAGAAGATACAAGAGACCTACAAATAGAAGTAGATATAATTAAAAAAGCAGATGGGTCTGCTAAAGTAAGATTAGGCAATTCAGAAGTGATTGCGGGAATAAAAGTTGAAACAGGCGAACCATTTGAAGGATTAGAAAATAAAGGGGCATTAATTGTAACTGCAGAAGTTCTACCTATTGCATCTCCTTACATAGAACCTGGACCTCCAGATGAAGAAACAATAGAACTAGCCAGAGTAGTTGATCGAGGAATTAGAGAATCAGAGATGGTTGATTTAGAGAAATTAGTTTTAATACCTGGTAAAATAGTTTATACTATCTTCGTTGATTGTAGTATAATTAATGCTGATGGTAACCTTTTTGATGCAACTTCATATGCTGTAGTTGCTGCATTATTAAGTAGTAAATTGCCGATTTTTGAAATTCGTGATGAAAAGGCAGTCGATACAGGAAAAAAACAAGAACCTCCAATTACAACAATACCTATATCAATAACTTCCATACGAATAGGAAATAATATTATTCTAGATCCTACCGTTGAAGAAGAGGTATGTATGGAATCAAGGATAACAATAACTACTAATTCTAATGGTGACTATACTGCAATACAGAAAGGATCAACTGGTTATTTTACTCTTGAACAAATAAAATTTATAGCTAAAACAGCAAGAATTAAAGCAGAGACTATAAGAACTAAATTAAAGGAGCTGGTAAAATAGATGGTAAGTAGAAACAGAAAAGGTCAAACGGTACTAAAAGGTCTAGGAACAAAATTTGGAGCCACAGTTAGAAAAAGATACGGTAAAGTATATAGAACTCTTAAACAAAAAAGACGATGTCCTTCTTGTGGTTCATTAAAATTTGGGCGAATTGCATCTGGAATTTGGAATTGTCCAAAATGTAATTTTAAAGTAGCTGCTGGAGCATATGATATAAATATTGAGAAACTTCAAAGCTAAAATCAATGTTTCTCTTTATCTTTCTTCATATTTAGAAACAAAAACTTTTTTAAAATCTTTATATAATGCATTAGAACCTGATGATACAAAAATATTAACTCCTCCTCTAATTAAATCATATCTTTTAAATAGAGATTGTGTTCCATCATTAATAATTGAAATTACTACTTCTGATATGACAGAATTAAGATCTTTTATTAATTCTTACTTACGCCTAATTAAAACCATCTACTTATGTATAACTAATCTGCTATTTGTATAACGTTATGAATTTATATTCAATTTATTTAATTATTCAATGAATTGAGTCAAGAAAATGAACTACCTCCTTGGCTTAAAGAACAAATATCTAGATTACAACAGCTTCAACAAAATCTGCAAGCTATTATGATGCAGAAGCAACAAATTGAACTAGAAATTGTTGAAACAGAAAGAGCATTGGAGGAATTAAATAAAATAACTACATCTGATTCTATTTATAAAGCAGCAGGTCCTTTATTAATAAAATCTGAGAAAGATACAATAGAAAAAGAACTAAGTGAAAAAAAAGAATTAGCAAATACCAGAGTTATGGTATTAGGAAAACAAGAATCACGTGTAAAAGAAAATCTTAAAGAAGTTGAAAATAAGATTAATCAAATGCTAAAAGGAACACAATCTACAACACAAAAATAATCTAATTTTTATAGTATAGTTTTTAGTTAGAAACAATAATCCGAATATTTAATTTTATTTGTGTCTTTTCGTATTGTAGTAGATGAAAGAGAGCGAAATAGTAGTGTTCCTAAATTCTTAATTGAAGATGGTGCCCAAATAGATTTTGCACGACTTTCAGTAGGAGATTATATTATAGCACCTGAAATAGCTATTGAAAGAAAGACAATACATGATTTAATTAATTCAATATATGATGGACGACTTTTTATTCAATGTTCTGATTTGACACAATTTTATTCTAAACCTATTTTAATAATAGAAGGAAATATTTTAAATTTACAATTTGAAAAATTCATTGAAAATAAAAATGATGAAATTGAAATTTCAGTTGAGAAAATTTTACAGATTTACGATGCTCTTGCAACTATTGCATTAATTTTTAGGATACCAATTATTCATTCTCCTTCCGCAAATTATACTTCAAAATTTCTTATTATTTTATTAAATAAAGCAATAAAATCTGGAATTACAATCAATGGACCATTAATTAAGAGAATAAAAAAAGGAAATCGTATACAATTACAGCAATTATCCATACTTTCATCATTACCAGGTGTAGGAGATAAATTAGCCATAAAATTGCTTAAGAAATTTAGAACACCATCAAGAGCAATAAATGCATCTGTATCTGAATTAGCTTTGATTCCAGGTTTTGGAAAAGCAAGAGCTGAAAAAATGAAAAAAATCCTTAATTATGAATTTAATGATAACAATACAAAAAATCAACAAGGAACGTTAAATTTTTGAAATTAATTTATTCACTATCTTTAAATCTCTTTATAGTCTTATTAATGAACAAAATTTCTCATGAAATTAATAAAAAAACTTGAGATTCAATCCAAACAAAATATTATTAATTTTCTAAATAATCAAGCAGTTGGAAGATTAGCAACTATAGATATCAATGGCTTTCCCCAGGTAATACCGATGAATTTTGTTTATGTTCAAACTAAAAAATTCAGAGATAATTCCTATATTCTTAAAGAAGATAGTATATACATGCATTCTTATCGATTTGGTGAGAAAATAGATAATATCAAAAGGAATTCAACTACGGGATTTGAAACAGATCAACATCTGGCTTTTCTTCCATCATACTATTTTCATCCATATGATGCATCACAAGCAGACACATTGTATATAAGCGTAGTTATAAAAGGACACTCATATATAATTGAAGACAAGGAAGAAAAAGCTCTGGCTCTAAATTCATTAATGGAAAAATATCAAAAGGAGGGTAATTATGAAAAACTAAACTCAAAGATGCATTCAGTACAAGAAGTAACTGTAATAAAATTGGTACCTCGTAATATGAAAGGCAAATATAAGATTGGGCAACAATGGACTCCTTCATATAGATTGAAAATAGCTAAAAATATTCTAACTAGAGAAAAAGAAAATGCTAAATTAATTTTTGAAATAATGGGAATTGAAATTTTAGAAAATGGAATTTTAAAAATAAAAAAGGAACCAATATTATGACTTGAAAATTTAATAGTGTTGTCCACATATCTGAAATGCAAACATAATATATCCTATAACAATGCCGTCTTTTCTAAACTGATAAAAATTATTTGTATCTTTTGGCATCATTTCATATTTCA
>JAATVJ010000066.1 GCA_014523515.1 Nitrososphaerales archaeon TH1177
GTTTCAGCCATATTTTTTATATTATCGTTAAGTCCCCACCATTCATGGATCATTACCACTGCTGGAAGAGTATTGTTATTATTCGCAGAGATATTGCTTTTAATTGACGATGATGTTGTTGTAGAAATTGGATAAACGAGATAACCATTAGTATTCTTAATATAGTTAATAGTTTTATTGTCTAATGTAATTGAAGAATTTTTACCGTTTGATTTGATAAGCTCTGTTACATTCTTTGTACTACCAGGAATAGATAATTGTTGTTGTTGTTGTTGGTGTTGTTGACCTTCTGCAAATAAAATAATATTATTGAACGGAAAAATCAAAGAACTTATCAAGATAATAAAAGATACAAAAACTATTGCAATATAGGGTTTATACATTGATGTATCAACTACAATATTATATTTAATACTTGAATTATGCATCTAAACAAAAATATATCTCGTTATGACTTCTCTATCTCTAAACTACAATATTAGTAACTTTTGAAATTTATACATATAATTTGGTAATTTTTTTTATAGTTTGTTTACTTGCCTATTAAATAGAGAAATGGTAGAAAAGTTTACTATTTTACTATATGCTGCTGCTGCAACCACTTTGATTGCAGGGATATTGCATATAAATAAATTTATAGATACAGTGAGTAGCGGTGAACAGATCGGTAACCCTGATATTTATTCTTAGTCGGAGGAATAGCTCAAGTATTTTGGGTTGTTCCTATACTTAGACAATGGGGTAAAACATGGTATTCTATAGGCATAGCAGGAACAATAGTATTTATGTTATTATGGATAATTACCAGACTTCCTGAAAATCCAATAACAGGTAGAGCCGGTCCAATAAGCGGAGAAGCAATAATAATACAAATATTTCAAATTACGTTTATTATCCTTAGTGGAATCATATTAGTTAAAAGTACAAAAGCTAAGAATAGTAGAATTAAAGGGAGTACCATCTGAAGATCAAGATACTTTTCGTCGATGGGCAGATAGTCTAGTTAGTCTTGGAGAAACTAGTGATATTAATTCCATTAGAAAAGCAGGCAAAACTGTAGGTGATATGGACATTTATTTTAGTAAATTAATAGAGAAAAAAAAGAAAATACCAACCGATGATCTTATTAGTCATATCATTAGAGCTAAAGTAGATGGACATTCTTTATCTGAAAATGAAATACTCAATTTTTGTAGTCTCCTTTTAAATGCAGGACATGCCACTACAGTTAACCTAATAGGAAACTTGGTTTTCTCATTACTTGAAAATCCTCAGCAATTTAAAAGATTACAAGAAAATAAAAATACTCTAATTAAATCAGCAATAGAAGAGACTTTACGTTATCGATCACCAGCACAATTCGTATCTCGTATTGCAAATGCTGATGTAACTTTATCTGAAGGAAGTGGAGAAAGAAAAGGAGAAAGAAGACTACAGAAACAAGAAATACAGAAAGGTCAAAGAATTACATTATTTCTGGGTTCTGCCAATCACGATGAATCAGTATTTACAGATCCAGACCTATTTGATATTACTCCTAAAAACTTGCGTCATTTGGGGTTTGGAACTGGAATTCATTTTTGTTTAGGAGCTCCTTTAGCTAGACTTGAAGGACAAATAGCATTAAGAATAATACTTGAAAGATTAGAAGATCTTCAATTTAATTTTGATTATAGTGATAGACAAGACCTATACACAAAAATTAGTCCACTCAATAGTCCTATTTTACTTGGTTTATCACATTTGCCAGTACGCTTCAAGCCTATAAATGGCTGATAAATTTGAACATATTAAGTTGATTTGAATATCCTGTACAGAATCCACTATAACCATCAATCAAGAATCACTTGGTATTCTTAAAAGTCATGCCTACAGAAAATAATTTCAAAATTCTAGGAGTTCATATTCCAGCAGCAACAAAAGAAGGAGAATTCTTGGTACATCGAGGATAGAGCGCCCGGGCCGGGATTCGAACCCGGGTCGGAGGAGTGACAGTCCCCCATACTGAACCGGAATATACGATGCAGAATTTAATAATTCTTATAGTGCACCTCTATACTACCCGGGCGCATTAAAGTTGTTTTATAAAAGCAATTAAAATATCTTTCTTTTCAATAGAATGGAACAGATAAAAAGGCTATTAAAATTATATTATAGATATATAATTAGCAACCGAGTTAAAAATTAAAATCAATAATCCTTATAGTAGTACCAATTTTACAATAAAATATATCCTAAAAATAGAGCACACTGTACATCTAATAAATTAAGCACAAGTATTTTGAAAGAAAGTTCAAGAAAGCAATGAAAGTTAATGAAAGCAGTAGAGATACCAAAAGTTTTAAAAACATATTTTTTTAAAGAATATAATTGATAAATGATTTTATCTACCAAAGAAAAAGAAAAACGTGTTTTAGAATATCTAGAGCAGAATAAAAGTTATCGAGAAATCCAAGATCTATAACATATCTCTTCAAGAGATATAAGTTTTATAGCTAAAAAAACAACAATTTAATAGAAAAACAATTATAGATTTTTAAAAGTCCTATATTACAAACGATAATAGAATAGATGAAAAAAAATTAATTGAAGCAATTAAAATGAGAAGTAGTCTTCCAAAAATCAAAGAAGAATATAATAATATATCATTTCAATTAAAAGATCTCCGGGATCAGAGAGACTATTATCACTTTCAAAATAATCTTTTAATAAATAAAAACTTAGAACTGCAAGATGAATTAAGTTTAATACAGAATAAAATACAAGAACATATTATTGAATTGCTAAAGCAAAAAGAGCCTTATATTAGATTATCTATTATGACAATTTTAAAAATAATTAAAGAAGATCCAGAAAAAGAAATTCGAATTAAGAACAACAATAATGTACGCTCGTCAGATCAAAAAATTTCAGAGGCGGTAGCCAAGTTTTATGATACTATTTCTGAAACCATAGTACATAGCATTACTAACCCTAATAATAATTATGATATATATAATAATCAAGAAAAAATTAATTTGATGAATTTATTATAATTCTAATAAAATATTACTTTCCAAAATTGTATCAATTATTATTATTTGAAACAATTTAATTTCTAACTATTAAATACAAATTACTTAATTATACATAATATGTATATTCTTTAATCTTATTTCATTATGCATATAATTTCTAAAATAATAACAAAAATCAGCATAATTTTATTCTATAGATCATTAATTATTATTTGGAATATAAAGAAAATGAACAGAATCAAAAAGAATATTAGATTCTATTCCAAATCATTTCTCATACAGAACTTTTTATCAAATCAAAAAGTTTTTTGTTACTTACTGCATAGAATGATAACTTATTTTTTAATCCTAACTCAGAGTCTAATTCTTGACCATTGCTAGAATACAATTTACCACCAGCTTCTTTTGCTATTAAATAAGCCGCTGCCATGTCAGTAGATCGAATCTTTCCCCTGATATCTATGTATGCATCCATAAATCCTCTAGCAAAATAACACAGTTCGAGAGCATTTGCGCCAAAATGCCGTATATGAGAAGAAAAAGAAATAACTTTTGAAATTTCATCTAAAATATTTGGAGGTACTCCGGATACATTTGTACCTATTAATACATCCATTGATTTAAAATCTTCAAGAGATGTAATAGAGCTGAAATCTTTTTCATTTCTAACACTTATTTTTTTATTATTAAAAAAAGAGCCTTTCTGCTTTGAAGATGAATAAATATCGCCTGTGAACAAATCTAGCACTACTGCATCAGTAACAGAGCTTAGTTTAAATTCATTAGCGAAAGCTAAAGAACAACAAGAGAAAGGAATACCACGAATTGCATTAGTAGTGCCATCAACTGCATCCATTATTACAAAACCCTTATTATTATTGTTAGAAGAAGACGAAGAAGAATTATATAGATTAACTATTCCACATTCTTCTCCAATTATCACTGGAGATATATTATTGGATTTAATTGTATTTATCACTGTAGTTTCTGCTACGATATCAATTTTTCTAGAAATATCTCCTCCAGCGCCAAGACTTATTTTACTAGCGCCTTCACTTGTTCCTAATAAATCCTTAATTTCGCTATAAACATTCTTAGATGATTCAATTAAAATATCTAATATCATAAAAATATGTTATCGTAATGTTATAAAATGATATAGTACGAAATATTATATTAAGTTAGAATCAATTAAATATAAATGAAAAAAAAAATTATAATATAAAAATTTAATTTTTATTCAATTCTTTTGGGAAACTTTTTTTTTCCGTCGTCCTTTTATCAATTTATAGATTGATACTTTTATTCCAACGTAAATACTATACAAAAGTTTAAATTCCATATTATTATAATACAACATTTGCTTTTAAACATTAAGTAAGAAATTGAAACTTAAATAGAGATGAGATCACAACTGCTAACTATATAATAACAAAAAAAAGTAAAAAAATTAAATAATTATTATTAATTAAACTGGAAAATTAAATGATGATTGTTCCAATTCTAAAATTGGAATATAAATAGCCTGTGTATCATTACCTATTCCATTTACAAACTCGAATTTTCCAGTCAGCTGTTTTAATTCAATAAATTTTTTTGCAGGCTTTTCAGTCAAAACCATATAGTGAATAACTGTATTGACGGCACCTGTTTCTATAAATAATACTTCTTTATCCTTAAAATTGATGTGATAAAGCATTGGCACCATTCCAATTGGTGACTGAGAAGCAAATAAAATCACCGTAAGCATGTCTTCCAAATTTTTATATTTTAGATATGTAGTTGAATAAACTTCAGCTGACGACATCAAATATCATACCCTATTATAATAGTAACCTATAATACTCTTTCCGTCTTTATTTATGAAAATAAATATACAAACAAACAGAGATAATTAGTAACAAAGAAAAAATATAAGAGTTAATTTATAGTTCATTTATTGAAGGAATTTATAAAATATTTCTCTTTTCTACTTGTATTTTTCTTGATTATTGGTTTAATTCAATTTAATTTTAATTATATTTATTCTACTATCCAACAAACTGATAATAAAAAAAAACAAATAGAAATTTGCTGTACATGGGGAAATAAACTTGCAGATGGAATACTTACATACGAAATAAATAATGCAAAACCTGAAACAAAGGAATTAGTAATATCTGCAATAAGTTATTGGAAAGAAAACATACAAGGAATTGAATTTAGAGAGACAGATAGTACACAACAAGTAGATATTAAGATTTCATTTAGGAATGATAATGGAAAAGTTGCAGGACAGACCATGACTAATTTTGATTCAGATGGATTTATTTTTAACGTCAAGATATTGCTTGCTGAGAAGGCTTTTGGAAAACAATTGAACAAAAATGTGATTGAATATATAGCAAAACATGAGTTTGGTCATGCTCTCGGGTTAGGACATGCAAATTTTAATGACTCTCTTATGTCATCGTTGGTTTATAATTCATTTAACAAGATTTCAGACTGTGAAAGAGAAGCTGTTAATGAAGCAAACAAATGGAAATTAATAGACAATGACTCATCATCTCCGCAAATAAGCAAAATTAAAAAATATTTTTGTTAATTGATTGTTGTTTATTTATTTATTGTTTACCTCAAATTTTAATTATATTAATCTTATTTTTATTTCTAAATTATTGTTATATATTATTTATAGTAATTTACTATTATATGACCTAATTCTGCAAATTATACAATGTAACAAATATGAGAATAATAGACATAATTGTTATATTTTCTTATATTATAAAGTTTATTTTTTATTTAATTTGATTTTCTAAATCTTGATCACTCGGAGTAATTAGTTCCATAACTTTAGAATAAAGATACAAATATCTTCTTCCTTTGTCGGTTATCCTAAAAATTTGATCTTTATCGGAATATTCTATTAATTCACGTTCTAATAATATTGAAAGATATTCTTTTAATTGACTATAAGAAAGAAAAGCCTTATACATTATTTTTGTTTTAGCTGCTCCCTCTTTAGTAGCTTCTAGTATTAATGCTACTATATCAGTCCTGCTTCGATATTTCATTAACAGATTTTATAAATGGAATGCTTCATAAAAATTGATCGTAAAGTATTAAAATTATTAATATGAAAAATGTAATTGAAACCTAATTACGATTCCTTATTTTTTAAATCAATTTCTACTAATAATTGGATACCTTTTTTTGTGATAGAATAATTCTTTGCATTTTTTCTTATATAGTCTCTCATTCTTTCAATATGATAGTATATGGATCCTGTAGATAAAGCTGTAGCGTTTTGTATGTCAGAAAAGCCAGCAGATCCATTTCTTTCAGCTATAGCACGTAATATTTTAAGTCTGGTTCTTCGAGCGCGGAGTTGGGTTTCTCCTATCAATATTGATATTGCTCAAATAAATTATTTATTTTTTACTAAATTAAATAAAAAATTTATAATAAAAAAAGTGAAAAATATGAAAAAATGTTATACTAAATAGTTGATATGTGACATTTATTATTACTAGATTATTTTTTATATTTTCTCTACTTACTTCGTAAAGCTTATAGAGATATAGATCAATAACCATAACTGCGATGTCATATGGGGTCGTAGCGAAGCCTGGCATCGCAACGGGCTCCAGATCAAAAAAAAGGGCTGGTAATATCTTGAAGATACCCGTAGGTCAAGGGTTCAATTGATAATGATTAAATCACTATCAGAACAACTCCCTTCGGCCCCATCTATATGTAATTAAATTCATTATGAAGGATAGAGGTTGAAATTAACAAATATAAAAAAAATTATACACCTCCCTCACCCTCTATAAAGTTACTGCATATATTAATATGAGAAAATCATTTGCATAGTAATATGGAAAATGAATCACAATCAAATGCTAATGTTGCAATAATTGATCTAGATATTCAAGATATAGAAGGTATAGGTCCTACTACTGCAAAAAAATTGAAAGATGCCGGTATTATTTCTGTAATGGATTTAGCTGTAGCCAGTGCAGAAGAACTATCTGAAAGTATCAATGCTACAAAAGAAACAGCAGCTTCCTTTATAATTTCAGCTCAAAAACTATTAAGAGAAACAAATGTCTTAGATAAGGAATTTGTTACTGCAGATGATGCATTACAAAAAAGAAGATCACTGCTTAGATGTTCCACAGGTTCTTACGCATTAGATGATCTTTTACTTGGAGGAATAGAAACACAGGCTTTAACAGAATTCTATGGTGAATTCGGATCAGGTAAATCTCAAGTTTGTCATACTTTATGTGTAACAGCAAAACAACCAATTGAGGCAGGTGGATTAAATAGCTCTGTTATCTATATAGATACAGAAGGTACATTTAGACCAGAACGAGTTGAACAAATAGCAAGAGCAAGAGGATTTGAGCCTACAGAAATTCTTAAAAGTATAGCAGTTTGCAAAGTTTATAACAGCTCTCACCTTGAATTAATAGTTAAAGATTTAGGAAAATATATTGACGATTTTAAAGCAAAATTAGTTGTAATTGATAGCATAATATCTCTTCATAGAGCTGAATTTTCTGGAAGAGGAACTTTAGCGGATAGACAACAACGATTAAACGGTATGTTACATAAATTAATAAGATTAGCAGAGATATACAACATAGCAATAGTCATAACAAATCAAGTACAGTCTTCACCTGATACGTTCTTTGGCGATCCTACAAAAGCTACAGGAGGTAATGTTTTAGGTCATGCTTCCACATATAGAATTTATCTTAGAAAATCCGGAGAAAATAGAATAGCAAAAATGATGGATTCACCATATCATCCTTATTCAGATACAAGGTTTACAGTTACTGAAAAAGGAGCAGACGATATAGAAGAGCAAACACCGAAGAAGGGAAGTAAAAGATCAACAACAACAACATCAGCATCATCAAAGAAGAAAGAAGAAGATGATGAAGAAGAAGAAGAAGCTCAACAGGATTAAATAAAAAATAATAATAATAATGATGGATGGACTGTAGGGTTAAATTCTTATATTTTTTATTGTTTATCATATAACTTTTTTTTACTAAAAAACCATTTTCCTAATCTTATTATTGCTATACCACAAGCGATAACAACAAGAATAATTACTAGAACTATTGGAGCGATCAATAAATTTAATGGATAGGGAGCATTTGAAATGTATATACATTTAGGTCCATTTTCACATAATTTTGTAATAGGAAAGACAAGTAATACTGTTGCAAAGATAACTAAAAAAATTGTGCCAATTGATGCAATAATTGCACCTACTTTAATTACCAATTCATAATTCATATTGTAATCGCATGAAGTTTATTATTAATAAGTTATTATTATTATTTTTATTTTTAATATCATCAGTTTCTTCTGATGTAATTAGAGCTTTGATATATCTATTGTTACAAATCGATAAAAATCATTATATGTTACCTTAGAATATTTTTCATTATAATAGATAAATGGAAGATTTTTGTGTTCATGTGCATCCCATAAATCGTGAACTTGTTCAAAATATTCCTTTTTGTTTTTTCCTTTAAGTCTTAAGATTTCATGTAATAAAACATGTGAAACTCTTGCACAATTATAATCTGCAAAAAATTTTGAAATTTGCTCTTTTGATTCTATATGTTCAGGTCTTTTCCATTGAACCATACCAAAGTTATTTGTAGCATATCCAGATACATTACAATCAGTCCAAAAGGGTTTGAAATATGAGAGATAAAAATGATATACTGATTTACCTCTGTCTTGATGATCTCTTAATAAATAAGCTAATGACATTCGATCAAATAATCTTCCAGTGATCACAGGAAGAATATCAGCATTAATACTAAAATTTAAAGCAAAATTTCTTTTTGTCCACCAATGAAAGAATTTAACCATAGAAGAGACATAATCCCAATCTTCTTCTTGTCTTTTTTCCCATTCTTCATTTTTTGCGACATATATGAAAAAAAGTTTATTTAAATTGGATTGCATAGCCTTTTGAAAAATTTCTCCTAATTGTTATTAGAACAACTATAACAACAACAACAACAACAACAACCACAATTGTAATAATTGATTATTACAATTACAATGATACATATTATTATTTTGAAAAAGAGATGTAATATGAGGGTTAACCATGTATTTCATCAATCTATAATTATAGCCAAAAGATTCTCTACCACTAATAATATTGCAATTGCTAGGTATCTTGAATTCATCCATATACATATTCCTTTGTAAAAATACAATAAAAAACCTATCTAATAATAACGTTAACCAATAAATAATAATGATAAAATGGAAGTTAATCAAGAATATATTAGACTACATAATATATTAATTGTTGGACGATCTTGATTTAAAAATTAACGATTGGACTGTAAATACAGTTAATTCTCTAATAAAACCTAACAAGCTTGATAAAATTGCGGAATGTGCTTTAGAACTTTCAAAAATAATTTACTATAATGATATGAATGTAGAAAAATATTTAGATGAAATAAATTTGATGCAAAAGGAACTTAATATTAAAAGAGAAAGATCTAATATCAATTTTAGTAGACCGACTCAAATAATAGAGTTAATAAATGATTATATGTTTAAAGAAAAAGAATTCAAAGCTAATATATATGATTACCAAAATCCATTAAATAATTTTTTAAATGTTGTGCTTGAAAAGAGAATAGGAATTCCTATTACATTATCAATAATATATATCACTCTTGCACAATCAATCAACTTTAAGTTGTATCCGGTTAATTTTCCACGACATTTTCTAGTTAAATATGAATTAGATGATGTTAATAATAATGAGATAATAATTGATCCCTTTAATCAAGGTAGAATAATGGATGATTATGCTTTAAAAAACTTAATGGATAGTTTTTTTCCAAATCAAAATATTCCATTAACAAAAAAATTAATTGAAAAAACTAATTTATCCCAAGTAATGATACGAATTCTAAATAATGTAAAAGATAGCTTTTTTGAAATTCAAGAGTTTGATAAATTAAATATAGCAAATGAAATGATTTTTGCAATAGATCCTCAAAATATATATGCAATCAGGGACAAAGGAATAATATTACATGAGAAAGATCCAGAAAAATCCTTAGAATTTTTGAATCGATATTTAGAGCTCGAACCAGAAGCAAACGACGCTGATATTGTTTTAAAGATTATTAAAAGCATAAGAGAAGAAAAAAAGAATAGATAAGAGTGTATATTAGGAAGTTTGTATGTAGTAGACACATTATTATTATTATTATTATTTAGTTTATAAATAGAAGAAAAAAAGAATAGACTTATTTTAATATTGGAAAATCTTTTTGCAATTTTATAAATAAATCTTTTGCATTCTTTCTTGCATCGTCTTTAATTTCTTCGTTAAAGATAGTATTGCTAAGAGAATCCAATATAGTTTGTAGTTCTTGTTCATTTATAGAAAGCTCATATTTATCTTTAGTCATATTTTTCATAATTCAGTATAAAGTAATATAAAATTCTATTCATTATGAAAAATTATTATGAGATGGAATAAAAAAATAAATATTTACATCATTTAGCAGCAGGATAATATCAATTTAATTATTATTATAAACAAAATTTATTAGATGAATTTACACCAAGGAAGAATATCTTCTCTCTTTAATTTATCAAGCTTTATATTTGCTTCTTGTAGTAATATGTTACCATCTTCAGGATAATCATGTAGAACAACAATTCTTTCGATGCCTACAGTTATGCACATTTTACTACATTCTAAGCAAGGTGCAAATGTACTATACAAGGTTGTACCTTTTGTGCTTGAACCGTTTCCAAATAATGCACATTGCATGATTGCGTTAGCTTCAGCGTGAGTGCATAAACATCTTTCTAAATTAACCCCTGAATTTATTTTTCCATTAATTCTTTCTTGACATCTTTTGCATCCACCATCTATACAATTAAGTATTCCAGGAGGAGTTCCATTATAACCTGTTGCTATCTGCCGATTATCTCTAACTATAACTGCTCCTATTTGCCTGGTAAGGCAATTAGATCTTAATTTTGCAATTTCTGCTTGAAGCATAAAATATTCATCCCAAGTTGGCCGTACTTTGTTCCAATTTAACATATTTTTTTCTTGCATACACTAATTTTGGATCAACTATAATAATATAAACATGGATATAGTATTATAAATTCTAAAAATTTTTATGTGAATTTTATAATTAAGATCAATAAGTTAGGAGAGTAAATAATAGTATGCGTAGTTCTTTACAAAAAAATGATGAGAAAAGGGCAAGAACAATCTTTCTTGTTGTATTTTACTTTTGTGCTATAACAATGTTCCTAATTACTTTTTACTCTTTATACGTAAGCCTACAAGAATATTTAAGTACAGGAAAAGTCGTTATAGGTGAAATTCTTGTCAATACAGAATTTCCTTTTCCAGGATTAGCAAAATTGGTAACTTATTTAATGATAGTTACTGTTGTTGGTTGGTATTGCGTTACAAAATTAGGAGCAGATAAAGTAAATACAATTTCTGAATCGATAAAATCTATTGTTCAATTAATTGTTCTTGCAATAATGGTAATATCGTTATATGAATTTATTTATAATTTTGTTATATGGAATTCATTCATTACAGTAGATGCAATAAATGGAATAATAAGATTAGATGATATAAATGTGCCCTATCCTAATCCTAATACACCATGGAATCCAGTATTTGCTACAAAAATGTCTTTATCCGCTCTATTGATTTCTGCTCATGGATTTTATCTTATCTCAAAACATAAGCGCCAAGATCAAATAGTTTAATGTGGAAAAAAATTCTATTAATTACAATTAATTATAGTTTTCCATAATTTCTCCTATACATTTTGTAATATTAATTAAAAGATCAATTCTTGCAAATTCGTTTGGAGAATGGATTCTAGAGTATACATATGTACTGCCTATTGAAACAGAAGATGCTTTGAGAATCTTTTGAAATGAGTGCATTGGTCCAGTCCCAGCTGATGAGATATTTAAAATTACATCTCCAAAAACTCTTTTTGCTGACTCTGTTATTATTTTAACAAATGGATCATTTGGAGAAGTTCTCGCAGCTGCTTCTCCATGAATGAAATTGATATTTATATTTTTGAAACCTAAGTCTTTAATATGTTGTTGAAGTTTAGCAAATTGTTTTTGTGGATCCATATCAGGAACAAGACGAAAGTCAAGTTTAACTTTTGCAAATGATGGGATTATAGTTTTAGCACCCTGTTCTACATATCCTGAAACAAAACCA
>JAATVJ010000067.1 GCA_014523515.1 Nitrososphaerales archaeon TH1177
CCTATAATCCAAAGAGTTTCAGGGATGACAAAGAAGAACAAAACTTGTCCAAATTTTTCAGGTTTTTCAGCTATTATTCCCATTCCTGCAGCACCAATACCTTGCTGTGCATTACCAGTTCCTATTAGACCCCCTGCAATTGCGATTGCAGCGGCTATTGCCAACAACGGCTTTGTTAATCCTGCATTGGAAGAGGTAGATGTTTCTTGGGCAAATGCTTGTGTAGAAGATAATGTAAAACCGGCAGTTGCCAATCCTGTTATTATTGCAATAATAGACAATTTTGAATGATTATATCGTATCATAATTAGCTAAGGTTTATTGTAAAGGGATATTAATAAGAGTTTTCATAAAAAAATTTCCTTATATTTTGAATAAATTTTTATATTTAAAAATCATATTTTTAAAAATAATCCTTTAAAATATATTGTGTAAATTATTTTTATAATATTCATTAGAAAACAAAAACGATAATACCTTTTTATTAATTTCCAAATATATTAAATATAGGTATTTAATATAATTATATAGATATGAAAGGAACTAAGAAGGTCACTAGAGCACATGGGCCAGATGTCTACAGTTGGAGAGATATGATAAAAGGGACCCTAATTGTAATTGGATCATTCGTTGGGTTTTATGTATTTCTTATGGTTTTTACTGGTGGATTCAAATAAATAAATAAATAAAATTTGATGCCACAGTATTGCAAATTGAATTATATTAAGTTATTTTATTAGAATGTTTTTGCCTAAGTGTTTGAGGATTTGATTTTTATGTTTTATTTTAAAAAATCTATGTATATGCAGAATTAAAAAAACTTTTTGGATTTAATAAATGAGAGTGCGAATATAATGGCGATTTTTTATACTAAAATTTTGTTTAGAAATATATATTTAACATATTTTAGAGAATTATCTTGTCAATAAAAAAATAGTCATCTTAAAATTACAAGCAATTTTTTTAAACTAAAAAATTTAAATTTCCTTGTATTAGTTACAAAAATAGCATTATAATAAAAATAGATATCTTTATCTTTTTACATATCTTCGATACTTTTTCTCATATCATTTATTTGTTTTTCAAAATTAATTAATACAGATGCATGGTAATCTAGTTTCAAACTATACGATAATAATCTAATTATTCTTCGTTCTATAATCCTTTTACCTCCATCAATTGCAAAATTTAGAGCTTCAGTTAGAGCAGCAGGATTATCACAAGTATTTTCCAATCGAATAAAGTATTTATCTTCTATATAATCTTGCACAATTTTTGAAACTCGTTCTCCTAGAATCTCCATTGCTCCATTTACTGCGTTAGCATATGCTTTTTGGAATAAAATACTTTTATTATTATTATTATTATCATTTGAATCATTACTATCATTTGCTTTTTGTGTCATAAAATTAACCTCTTAATATCTGTACTTTTAGCATCATTATCATTTTTATTCAAAATCTTATTCATTTAGTACATTATTTTTATGGATATTTTTCAAATTCTTTTCAAATTCTTGTATTCTTTTATTTTTTTCTCTATTTTCTCTATTTCGAATCTCAATCTCTTTTGTCTTGAAATCAGCTAATCTCTTTTTCCTTTCTTCTTCTTCTTGTAATGCTATTTCTTTTTCTTCTTTCTGAAACGCTTGATAGGCTGGTTTTGCCACACCTGTTAAAATATCGGTGTAGTCATCCATAGTTCCAAGAATTTTTATGCCATTATCTGTAATAACAAATTCCAATATAGACTCATCATGATGAGTAGCTCTCATTTTTAGTATAAGCATTGACCTTTTCATTTTAGATTCAACTTCCACATATCTTAAAAGAAGTATATTTTGAAAGAGAGAAGAAATGCCCAATTCAGTTAAATTGAATCCACTAGATTGAGTAGTTAAAATAGTAAGAAGTGCCGTCAATTGATGTTTCCTTATTAAATTAGAAATCCTTTTAGTAATACTGTACATTTGATCTTTATATTGATGTTCAAATGCTGATAAACTATCTATTACTATACGAGTAGGTTTTATCTTTATGATTTGTTTTTCTAAATCTGATATAAATTCATCTGGACTTTGATTTTCAACTACTTGTGAAATAATATAAAGACCTTTTTCTTTAAGTTCGTCAATATTATATCCATACGTAACTGCAGTCCTTTGTAATTCATCACTTGATTCTTCTAGTGTACAATATATTCCATTTTTACCATTGATTACTCCATTTGCAATAAATTGTAATCCAAATGTCGTCTTTCCTACACCTGATGCACCAATGATAGCGGTTGTTGTTCCTTTTAACAATCCTCCTTGTATTCTTTCATCTAGTCCTGTAATTCCAGTCTTGATTCTTGTATTATAACTAGTATAGTTAATTTGTAAAGATTGTTTTGGAAAAATTATCATTCCACTCTTTTTTATAACACATACATGCGGTTGTCTGTTAATATCGGTAGTTCGCATTTTGATTATTTTTACTATAATAGGAATAGCATTATCATTACCATGTTCTAATTTTATAATTCCATCTGCTACAAATTCCTCTATACCAGAACCAATAATATTGGTTCCTATTGGGACTTCTGCTATCAACATATTTGTTATTCCCTCTGCTCTAAGCATTTTACCCAAAACTACATGTAATGCAATTCTAGCTTCGTTAAGATTTTCAAATGATTGCAATATGGCAGAAAAAGAATCAATTACTAGTCTTTTAGCATGAATGGCTTTAATTGTAGCTAAAACTTCTTCTAAGGCATCTTGAATACCCTCATTTGTAACTGAGGACAAATCCAAAAAAGAAAACTTATTCTGATTTTGAAATTTTCTAAAATCCATTTCAAATCGATCTGTATTAGTAAAAAATTGCTCTTTAGATTCAGAAAATGATACATATATTGCATTTTCATTTTTGGTCAACCCATCATAAAGAAAATGAGCAGTTAGTATGGTTTTGCCGGTACCTGGATTTCCTGCAATTAAAACAGTAAACCCTTTGGGAATTCCTCCTTCTATTAAACCATCAAGACCAGAGATACCAGTCGAAATGCGTTCCAATGTTATACAGCTTTTTAACAAGAATAATAAAAGTTCCTGTAACTTAAAGTACATTTTTTTGGCTTTTAGCTCTAATATATCTTGAAATATAAATATTAGAATTTTTCAGATATACCTAATAGATAAGAATCTGGTTTTATATATATTATAAATATTAAATGATATGGAAAAATAAAAATTTTATATATAGAATATGATATAATTAGTAAAATTTTTTAATTAATCTTTTAAACTTTATTTGTGCAAATTTCTAATAAAGAATCATTACAAAAAAAAATAATTATTTGTGATGATGAAAAGGATTTGCTTTTTTTATATGCAGAAGCCTTAGGTTTAAAATATAGTATTATAACAACAACAGATGGAAAAGAATGTATTGACAAATATAAAGAATTACGTGAAAAATCACCAGTTGACCTAATATTAGTTGATTACAAGTTAAAAGATATGAATGGAGAGCAGGTTGCATCTGAGATTAACAAAATGAATGGAGTTAAAATAATGCTAATTTCTGCCTATGATTTGGAAAAAGAGAAAATTAGTGATCTAATTCACAAAAAATGTATTTTTGGTTTTATATCTAAAACCATAGGAGTAAAGAAACTGTTAGATGAGGTCTCAAAGATATTATCATAACAAATTAAGTAGAATATGTTTGTTTAAATAATTTTATCATCTTGAATTCGATTCAAGTAGGTTTTAATTCTCATTTTCATTAAAATTAACTTTTTAATTCTAATTGAATTATTTACAATGACTATGGAAATTGATACCTAAGTTAACTATACCAAAGTGTAGTAATTATTATTTTTTTTACTATTTGATATCAGTTCAAAGATTTTTTTGTTATAGATTTAATAAAATCTTAATATATAAATAGTTTGTAGCATAATTTTTATCACTTTCTTCCAATTATTCTAACATATGCCAGCAAACAAATCATGGCATGATTATAATGAATCGTTGATAGAACGTGGACGTGTTCTAATAGATTTAGATTTCATCAGATCATACAACAAAGAAATTGAGAATATGAATAAAGACAAAGTGGGAGCACCATTTCAGTATTCTGATAATTATATCCAGTTTTTAGCATTCTTAAAGATTGGTTTCAAGATTCTATACCGTACTGTTCATGGTATAATACGTGAATTATCAGAGTATGTAAGAATTGAAGAGATACACTTTACACATATTAGGAGACGAATTCTAAAAATAAAACCATCTGTTGACAAGAATCTAGATTTTAATGACGATGATCCTATAACACTTATTGTTGATGCATCAGGTTTGACAGTCTCAAAGAAAGGTGATTACATTGAAGACAAATGGAAACGTGAAAAGAAAGAGTTTGTAAAACTGCATATATCTGTAGATGAAAAGTCAAAGAAAATAGTATCATTTAGGATAACTAAAGGAGATGTACACGATACAAAAAAGTTTGGTCCTCTGGTAAAGGAAGCAGCCAATAAATATGTCATAGACAAAGTGTACGGAGACAAAGCATATGATAACAGAAAGAACTTTAACATACTTGACAAGATTAATCCTGAACCGGCAATAAAGATTAGAAACAATGCGTCTCCCAGATCAAAAGGTTGTCCATTAAGAAGAGATGAGGTCCTACTTATCAAGAAATTGGGATATGATGGATGGAAGGATTTGAAAATGCAGGTAGGAGATGGATAGCTGAAATAGTATTTTCTGCAATCAAAAGAGTATTTGGGGAAGACCTCTTATCAAAGAAGTTTAGTGCACAGAAAATTGAGGCGGGTCTAAAGATTATGCTTTACAATAAATACATGGCATTGTAAACACAAACAAACAAACAAACAAAAACCAGATCAACTTGGGGCATAAAAGTAAAAAATGGTGAATTAAGCTTCTATGTAAAAGTCTCCTCTGATACCATCCTATTATACTACCAACTAACTGCTAATTATGTTCTGTTTGATACTTTATCCTTCTTAGTATGGTATGATACATTGTAATAATGTGTATCATCTTGTATGTTACTTCTGGATCCTCTTAAGTTTTATCTCGTACAATTCCTTTTTTCTTTCATTGTACAGTTGTTTGTATGTTAGCATTGACCACATTATCCTTATCATCTTGTTTGCTACGTGTGTTATCGCTACATGGTGTCCATGTCTTTTGGCTATCTTCATATAGTATTTCTTCATTCTTTCATCTGTTCTTGATGCAGTATTTGCTGCTTGAATCATAATCCAGTTTATCTTTTTGTTTCCATCTTTTTTCATTCTACCCATATATAACGAGTTACCGGATTGATGAACCGTTGGACACAATCCACACCATGAAACAAGTTTACCTGCTGTTCTGAATCTAGAGATATCACCAATTTCAGAACTAATGAGCATTGCAGAAAAACATTCTATTCCTGTCATGCTCATCAATATTTTTACATCTTCATTATTGGATGCTTCCGAAGATATCTGCTTTTCAATCTGTGTAATTTCAGAATTTAGAAATTCAATACTGTGAATGTAGTTTGCAAGTTGAATCTGGTCATTACCTTTTAATTCGATATTCTTTAACCATCTGATACCGTTTACACCAAAGATATGTTCATATCTGCATTTCAGGTCATATTTATCCAGTAGAGAATGTACTCTATTCATCACTCTTGTTCTACCCGATACCAGATTTATCCTAAGTCGTAGTAGAGATCTATCATCTCTTACCTTATCTGGAGCAATATATGATTCAGCAATCAAATCAGATCGTAGTAAGTGTGCTAATACTCTTGCATCTAATTTATCTGTCTTTATCCTTGCTTCAGCAATTGCCTTTGTCTTCATAGGATTTGCCAGTTTTACATCTATTCCGTTTTTCTCAAATGCTTCATATGTCTTGAGCCACATATTTGCTGTTGATTCACAGACTGCATGACATTTTCTGTTACTATACTTTTTATCCAAATTAGAAGCAAATCTTTCTGCTTCCTGTAGAGTATTGTCATATTTTGTTTCTTCTAATATGGAACCATCTTTATCTGTAACACATACAACACAATTTCTCTTTCCAATGTCTACTGCAATGTAGTAACTATCATTTTTTCTTGATTCTATTCTTCTTGTTTTTTCTATTTTTATTCTCTTTTTCACCTCCTTTTTTTATTATGATACTATTACCACAAGTAACCAACTAGCTGGATAAAGCTGCAAACATCTATCAGAGCTCTTTTGATGGCTCACATATACAGCAGCTAACACATATCCCCATTCAACAGAAGAGACCTTACCAGAGTAAGATAGGTCATGCGTAACAAGGGGTTTGCTAGTCGGCTAAGAGAATAGATAACAGGAAAAGACTTTTACATGTATTCAACAGAGCAGTTAACTGTACTATTTCTACCAACACGTTCACCATTCCTAAATATTGTAGAAACAAAAGTAAACAGGAATCTCAAGAAAGACATATGTGCAAACTACAACTATGAAACAGAAGAGAATCTTTTATGTACTGTAGGAAGGTATCTTAGATGCATGGATAGTTGGCCTAAGATATGATACTTAACTTATTATACACATTCTTTATGTGAAATCATATAAATTTTTAGAACTTTAAAAAAGTGAAAAGATATAATAAAATTTGAATAAATCTCAAAAGTTATATTATATTAATTCTCTTATTTAAATATATGTATCATTTATTGGTCACTTCAGTAGAATTTCCTTCTTATTTCAATGGATATAACTAAAAAATTATTGGGCAAATATAGATTAGTGAAGAAGACTTTCATCGTTAAATCCTTTAATTGAGAATAATATTTACTATCAAAGAGATTTATTAAGCATGTAAAAGAAGCTGAGTCTGCTCTGAACATGATTCAGTATTAGAGATTAAATATTATCATCCAAACAAAAAGTGGTTTTTATTATAGAAATTTTTATTATTTCAATCTCGATCATTTATCCCACCATATTCATATTTAATTTTTCTTTCAACTGATATTTCTAAATAATTCTTGCAGTATGACGTTCTTGTTTTTTTTAAAGATATATTGTAAAAGATGAAAATGTAAAAGAGTCTTATTTTTATTAAGAATTTTTTCAAATCCAAATCGTTGTAATTAGATTAATAGTTAAAGAGATTCTATCATAATAAGGCTATATTTGTATACATCAAACTCTTTTGACGCATTTGACTATTTATTTGACGCATTTGACAATATTTAAATACATCACGCAGCATCATTATAGTTATTGCCAGTTCACCTTTCACCAGACATAAGATCAGGCGTTATTCGCCATTGGCTTATGGGAGATTCACGTGATGAAATAGCTTCCAAATTTCTCATCAGTACTGGAGCAGTAACCAACATTGTAAATGAATGGCGCAATAATGTAAGTAGCTTTGTAGCTGATGATCTTAGAGAACTATCACTATCGTTAAAGAAAGCACAGATATCACCATTGGAATGTGGAACAGGTCTGAGGATTGGAAAGATGATGCAAAGGTTTGGAATTAATGAAGAGCAATTTGAAAATTTCATGACAGAAATTTATAATAAATGTCAGATATTGGAAATTGCCCCTGAACAAATTGGAAAATATTTAGCTGAAACAGTAAACATGTCAGAAATTGTTTTTCCTTCTCAGATTCCAAACTA
>JAATVJ010000068.1 GCA_014523515.1 Nitrososphaerales archaeon TH1177
ATAAACACTTATTTAATATTCTTAATCACATAAAATAGTTAAAATTGATTCCTATTAATAGACCTTGGATAGATGATGAGGAGAAACAAGAAATTATTAAAGTACTTGATGGAAATGCTCTCACTAGTGCTGCTCGAAATGGAGGTAAAAGAGTTCAAGAATTTGAATCATCATTACGAAGCTTTTTAAATGTTAAACATGCAATCGCTGTTAATTCTGGTACTGCTGCTTTGCATGCATCATTACTTGCACTTGATATTAAGGCTGATGATGAAGTATTGCTTCCTTCTTTTACTTTTGTAGCAACTGCCAATTCTGTAGTTGCATCTGGTGCTAAACCAGTATTTGTAGATATTAATACTAAAGATTATACTATCGACCTTCACGATTTAAAGAGAAAAATTTCTAAAAAAAGTAAAGTTATATTGCCTGTTCATCTATACGGCCATCCTTCCGATCTTTGTGAACTAAATGAAATTGCAAATCAATATTCTCTTTATCTTATTGAAGATGCTTGTCAATCATTAGGGTCAATTTATAAAAATAAACAAACAGGGACTTTTGGAACAATGGGATGTTTTAGTATGTATGCTGGCAAAGTTGTGACAGCTGGTGAAGGAGGAGCGATTGTAACAAATGATGATGAATTAGCAGACACATTAAAAATGATCAGAAATCATGGCATGGTTGAAGGATATGATACACGAAGATTAGGACTTAACTATAGACTTCCTGAATTAAGCGCTGCAATAGCTAAAATACAAATGAAAAAATTAAAAACAATTTTAGATCTTAGAAGACGAAATTCTTTGTTATTATCCAATTTACTAGAAACAATTATATCAAAATATAATATTAAAATTCCTGAAGAAGATCAAATAAAGAAATTTAATTGGTATCTTTATACACTAACATTTAACAATTCCAATAATATAACTTTGCGAGATTATATCAAGAAAAAATTAATAGAAAATGGAATAGGTGTAGCTGTTTATTATGACCCTCCTGTCCATAAAACTCCTTTTTATGAGAGATTTTCAATGAATAATGATTTACAAAATACCAATTGGTCAAGCAAACATGTTTTATCATTACCAGTCCATCCGGGGGTGTCTGAAATGGATATACAAAACATGGTAAATGTGCTTAAAAGGGAATTACAAAATATTTTATAAATAAATAAAAAGATTTATAATTATTTTTAAATAATATTATTAAATTAATTTTTTAGTACTCTAGGACAAACTTTTTTATAATACTATGTGGTGACTTAGCAACAGGAATGGCGTTAGATACTGGTGATACTGCATGGATGATAGTCGCAACAGGACTTGTTATGTTGATGACACCTGGTTTGGGATTCTTTGAAGCTGGCTTAATCCGATTCAAGAATGGACTTTCAGCAATAATGCACACATTTTCTGGGTTGGCAATTCTATCCACCCTGTGGTTTATTGTTGGTTTTACTTTGGTCTTTGGACCTACTCAAGGCGGGATAATAGGAGGATTAAATCATATATTTTACAATGGGGTAGGAATACATGAAGGATATGGAATAAATGTTACAATTCCTGGAGTGACTTTTGCAACATATCAGATGATGTTTGCTGTTATTACTCCTCTATTGATTTCTGGTGCGTTTGCGGAAAGACTGAAATATAGTTCTTTTTTCATATTCGCTATAGCTTGGAGCTTGTTCGTTTACTTCCCATTAGCTCATTGGATCTGGGGAGGCGGATGGTTAGCACAGCTTGGAGTATGGGACTTTGCCGGTGGTATAGTAATACATACTAGTGCAGGTATGGCATCTCTAGCTGCTGGACTAGTACTTGGAAGGAGAAAGAACTATGGACCACAGATAATGATACCGCACAACTTACCATTAGCTGTAATAGGAGCTACTATGCTATGGTTGGGATGGTTTGGATTTAATGGAGGTAGTGCATTAGCTGCTAATGGTGTTGCAGCAAATGCTCTTTTGACATCGCAAATAGGTGCTTCAACATGTACGTTGGTATGGCTCTTTCTCTCATGGAAACGTTCAGGAAAACCTTCTGTAGCAGCTGTCATAAACGGTGCCATCTCTGGACTTGCTGGAATTACACCTGCTGCTGGTTACATTACTGGAGAAAGTGCTTTCGTTCTGGGTATCATTCTAGGGTTTGGTTCATACTATGGTATAGTATTGTTTAAAGAAAAATTAAGGATAGACGATGCATTAGATGTTAGTTCCGTTCACGGTGTAACAGGTATATTAGGTGCTTTAGCAATAGGAGTAGCTGCTAGTCCCCTGGTGATGGAAGGAGGACCTGTTGGGTGGTTATATGGAAATCCAGCACAACTAGGTATACAAGCATTTGGAATTGCCGTAGCTGCAGCCTTTGCATTTGCTGTATCAATAGCAATTTTCAAGATAATAGACAAGACTATTGGCCTAAGAGTATCAGAAGAAGAAGAAGAAGCAGGCTTGGATATAACCCAGCATGCAGAAAAAGCATTCAATGACTAGTCTCCAAACTTTTTTATTTTTCTTTTTTAATTAATATCATAAAAAAATAAAAATTATAACTTATTCTATAAAAGGCTATTATCAATTACTTTAAATTATATAAAATCTGTTTTTTATTTCACATATCATTTATATAATATATGTTCATGGATAAAATAGATATAAATGCCAATAGATCCAGACTTTCCAAAAAATAATCAAGTGATTGGTAAAATCCAACTTTCTGATGCTGAACATTTTCACTATAGATGGGGACCAGGTAGACAAGCTGAAGCATTCGAAAATGAAGAAGTAAAAGCAGCATATGCTGAAAGAGGTGAAGAACAAGTACCATTAGGTGTAAGTGGTACCATGGTAGCCGTTGATTGGGACTCTTGTGTAGCAGATGGTGCATGTATTGAAGCATGTCCAGTTCAAGTATTTCAATGGTATAGGACAGAAAAGGATGTTCCTGCCAAAGATGCACATACAGAAACATATGAAGGAACAGGCTCTTCAGTAAAGGAAGAGAGAAAAGACTATACAGATAAAGCAGATCCAATAAGAGAACATGATTGTATCTGGTGTATGGCTTGCGTTTCAGTTTGTCCACCACAAGCAATTAAAGTAGATCAAGCATCATTAGAATTCCATGAAAAAGCATCAGGAACATTCAATGAAGCACTTTCAAAAAGTGGCGCTCCACCACCACACGCTCACTAAATCTTTTTTTTATTTTATTTTAATTACAATAAATATACTACTACTACCAGTTTCTTTAAAAATTAGGTTATTTTAGTTTATATACTTTTATTATGTATTGATGAATAGTTGATTAATAATAATCTATTACATAAAGTATTATCTTAGGTGATAATAATAATGGTTGTAGTAACCGATTCCTATATGGGAATATTTACACCAGTAGATATTGATTCTAGAATAACACAATTTCTTGAAAAAAAAATCGAATTTCCTTTTATTAAAAAGGATGAGATTATGGGAATATTTTATTTGTTTGGAAAAGATAATAAAGTAATTAGTGATTTAGAAATTTTATCTGTTAAAAATATAGCAAAAAGGACTATGGAACAACGAGCTAGAAACATCAAGATTCTGCATGAATTTGAAAAAAATAAACTCGATTCTGATTTTATCAGAGAAGAGTATAATAAGAGAATATTACAAATAAGCATAGAAGAACAAGCGTCATCCTCTAAACATCTTATATATAGAATAACACGAGATCCAACAATTATCTCCAACTGTTTTGAACAACATATTGCCTATTATAAACAAGATTATTTTTTTGAACTATTTAAACAACCTATAAAAAAAACAGAAGTTCCATCTAGTCTAATTAGCAAGCTTGAGCAAAGAATGCTTATGTTATGTTACAATGTGTCTGATTCTTCACAACTACCGGATAATAATACCATTAGTCCATTTTTTCAATGGTTAAATGAATATGATAAATAAAACTTATTATTATCTATTAATCTTTTTTCTTTTCTATCATATGATCTTTTTAAACAAAAGAATTAAGATTTAACAATTTATATTTTAATAATTAATAAAGTTATATAATGTTCAATATGATGATATGATGGTTATTGTAGTATAATTATTTTATTTAGATCTAAAAATATACTATTCATTGTTGATCATCATATTGTTATAATAAATCATCATCATCATATTATCATTTGATTATCTTTTTAAAATTTTCCTTTTATATTATCTACCATAAGATACATTAATAAGAAAAAAAATATTAATTGATTATGGTGGAACATCAAACTAAAGTAGATTATGAATTATTACTTGATAGACTTTATAACAAGTTAGGAACAACAGCTAAAAAAGAAATCTCTAGATTGGAATTACCTGTTCCACAAATAATTTGGGTTGGTCAGAGAACAATATTTAGAAATTTTATGGATTTTTCAAAAGCATTACGTCGTGACCCTGAAAAATTATTACTATATCTAAATAAGGAGCTTGCTTCTGCTGGTTATATTAACGGCGATAGAGTCATTTTTTTAGGACGTAAAGTACGTTCGTCATTTGGTGCATTAATTGATAGATATGTAAAAGATTATGTCATATGCCCCGTTTGTGGTAGCCCTGATACCAGAACAGAAAAAAATAAAAAACTTGGCTTTTTATTGTGTGAGGCATGTGGAGCAAAATCTTCTATAAAAGGCAATTACGCATAATTAATTATTATATCTAATTTTTCAGAAATAGGAAACCTAAAATTTATTTCTAATATCTTTTTATTACATATTACGGTTAATTCAATAATTTTATCTATTCTATCTATTATCTTGTGAATGATTTTATCATTGAAAAAATTGTTTAATTTTTCATTTTTAAATATATTTAGAAGTTTGTTATTATATGTATTGTTTTATTTTATTTTCAATTTGTCCTTTTGGTAACGCACCTATCATTACATCAATAACCTGCCCTTTTTTCAAGATCATTAAAGTTGGAATACTTTGAATACCAAATCTTTGTGATATATGAGGATTTTCATCCACATTAACCTTACCAAATACTATTTTTCCAGAATATTGCTCTGCTAGTTGTTC
>JAATVJ010000069.1 GCA_014523515.1 Nitrososphaerales archaeon TH1177
ACGTTAATAATTCTAGAATAATTTATTATTAGATTTTGTGACTTAATTCAAATATATATTTAATCTATCTTTTAAAATGGATTAAATAACTATGATATTTAGCTTATTACTTTTATTTTTATCTTTTTTTATTATTATAACTTCATTTCCCCTTACTAGTTTTGCACAAGAATCTGATGTTCAGGTACCTACAATTGCACAAATACCATCAGTTGAAGAGCAATCACAATTTGGTTTTCTCATAATAACAACAAATGTTATTAACGATAATGGAGGTACGAAACAGGCACCTGACTTTAGAATAAATATGCTTGGAAGCCAGTCTTTTCCACCCTCTTTTCAAGCTGCTTCATCAAATTTAATGCAAATCATTTCTCTTCAAGAGGGTCAATATTCTATTTCTGTTCCTAATGCCCAAGGATATAAACTATTCTTTGGAAATCAGTGTCAAGGTGAGGTTAAAGCTGGGGAGGTAAAAACATGCTTAATTACTCTGGATGATCTACCGACAACTATACCACCACCTCCACCACCACCTCCACAATGTCCAGCAGGTCAGCACTTTGATCAAACAACACAACAATGTGTTCCAGATACACCAATACCACCTCCACAATGTCCAGCAGGTCAGCACTTTGATCAAACAACACAACAATGTGTTCCAGATACACCAATACCACCTCCACCACCAACTGGAGGAGTATATCCAGTTCCAAATGTCATTTGGCTTTATGATTCTCAACCTTCATTAAGTAAAGATATGGTACTGAAATCTGGTCAGACTCATCCAACCGATCGCGTAATACTATCAAGTAGCGCAAGTGGTGTAAGCTCACACCCTATCAAAAACGGTTGGCTAGAAGTTCAATCTGGAGGTGGAAATGGTCGTGTCTATTGGAATTATCACGAAGTTCCACAATTTTCACAATTACCAACTGCAGGCTTCAACACTGCAATGACAGGAACCTTCATGTTCAAACCGGGAATTGATAACTTGTCAATAAAAGATGGAAACCATGGTACCAACGGATGGAGTTTTGATGGTGAGCTAGTTTTTGGTGGATTCGGATTGGCATTTCATAGAACCAATGTTGAATCAAAAGCTGAATATTGGCATAATAATCAAGGTAGTGGAATGACTGTATCCTATCCAAATGGTCTCCAATTGGTCGATAACAAAGAATACAAATTCTTCTTGACATTAGTGACTGATAGATTGAAGCAAGAGGTAGTACTTAATGCATGGTTAGATTTTGCTGATGGTAAAGGTTGGGTTCAAGTCATGAAAGATAGAAAGTGGGGACAAAGTGGATGGAGCCCAGGTAGTGTACCAAATGGAAATGATAAAGCAGAAATAGAAAAAGGACCATCATTCATAAAGAAGCATCATATTTGGACTAGAGCAAATGGTGATAGCTTTTTACCAGTTAAAGATATTAAGATAGGTACATTGGACTTTTTATCTTAATATTTTATTATACATCATTAAAGTAGTAGTCAACTAACAGTTCTACTGTATTAAATTATTGGTAAATCTACTTTATAGAATAGAATGAATATATAGTTAAACTATATTACTTCAATTCACAGTAAAAGAAATTAACTGATAGAATAAAAATTGATAAACATTTTTTTATATCATTCCGAATATGTTATAATATTAATATTATCTTTGTAAGATGTTCTATAGCTTGAGTAAAATATAGAGGAATAACAATTTAATTTAAAAGATTTTTGTTGATGATAATTTGTAGTCATTTTTTCTTTTATATTACTGAATTTTTAATATTATAGTATTATATTAGTAGTATATCAATTAATTTCAGCTGCTGCTGTATAATAGATTTCCTCATCATCGCAAACTACAACTAAAACAACTTTATAGTTGTTATCTTCAGGAACATCAGCAATTTCAATATCACTTGGAATATCTTCAGGAACACCAGCAATTTCAATACCTTCTTCTTGTGGGGAATTATTTTCATAGAATTCCTTTTGTTCTCCACTTAATTTAATATTCTCAAGTTGAGTAGTGGTTTCTGAGAAAGCGCTTATTGTTCTATCAATTGTACCTTTTAAAAGTAATCCTTTGACACTATCTGCAAATCCACATGGAGATTTGTATGAAACCTTAATCGGTTCTCCTCTAGTTAGCGAAATTTTATTATCTTTTACATCAGTATTGTTGTATACTTTAAAACCTTCTTCCACAATAAAAGTTGGCTCAATTTCAAAAGTAGTTCCATCCTCTTTAATTATATTTATTGGAGATATATTATCAAATTCAATAGCATGTGCATCATCATCAAATGAAAATACAATCAGGCTAAAAACAGAAAAAAAAGTTAATAGAAATAAGGAATAATATCTATTTGTTGTGGATACCATTCTCTTAATATATTTATTATACATAGATAAGTGTTTCCAAGACTACTAATTTGTTTTTGTATTTTTGATGTAAAAGAACGTTTAATAGGATTTGTTTTATATAATTTGATCCATTAAAATCAACTACTCTGTAAAAGTACAGTGTGTATGTTTAAATCTAGCTGCATAATTCTCTTAAATATTAAAGGTCTGATTGTTTTATATAATAATAGTAATAGATGAAATGTTTTAATTGTTATTATGAATTTCGACCTACTTTATCTAATCCTATTTGTCCATCGTGTGGATTTTGCTTTTATTGTAGGGAGTTTACTTGTATTCATTATGATGATACATGAAATACATTGAAAATTTTTATTTTTACAATTTGTATACTGTATACTGTAAACTTTTATGCTATTATCATATAGTTATAAAAAATAATAATATAGTAATATCTTAACATTTGATTCTTGAAAGTAAGTTCAAACGTTAATAATTTCATTCTAATGTATGAATATCAATTATCTCATTTCAATGTGATAGCAGATATTAAAATTCCTTCTCCAAATATATAATGTAAAATGATCTGATGTTGAAAGAATTCTAAATACATTGAGATTATTGCATCAGTGAAATTTTACAGAAAAGAAAATGAGACCTATAACCATCATATAATATCGTTAAATGGAAAAGTAATATTTTTTTCTTCTAATCCAATAAAAAATATAAAGAACCTTCAAATTATATTAAAAAAATTTATTGTAAAGTAAAAAATGAAAAAAAGTTATAAAGCCTTTCAATCAGATTTATTCATTTCTTCTGCTGCATCTGCTCTTGTATTTTCAGCATGACTTGAAGTTGGAGGATCAGACTCTGCTGCTCCCACATTATCTTGGTTATCCTGTATTGATTCTAAACCTTTTCTCTTCGTAGGACGATTGTCAGTGGATTCTATGTTAGGGTTTGTAGAACTCATTACCAATATAAGCATTCAAAAATATAATAAGATAAGGTTTACAAAAGTTTCCTAATGAATATATTAGATCTATTGCGTAATTAGCGACAATATAAAATATTACATATTTGATCTAAGATAACAGAGAATAATATTATTATATTTATAAAATTTACAAAAATTGGTTATATTTCCAGAATATTTTGATTCCTTCCTAATTACGCAAAAGATCTATTATATAAAATTTAAAATTTCAAAATATACAATAATTGTATATATATATGGAGAATAATAATAGAAACAATAAAGAACGATAGTAATAATAATTAGATATGAATTTTTTATATTTATTAAAAATTAATTTTCTAAAACCAAAAAAGGTAATTATTATCCTTTTAATTTATCTTTTTATTTATTGGTGAAAAAATGAGTAAAAAATCATTTACTTATTTTATTAACTTACAAAAAGAGATTGCTAAGAAAGTAATAGACTATGATTGTATAGATAATGAAATCAATAATATCTGCGGAATTGATGTCGCTTATAAGAATAATATTGCTTTTTGTTCAGCTCTGATAGTTAACAAAAGAACATTAGAAATAATAGAATCTATTAATCATAAAAGTATTGTAAACTATCCTTATATCCCCGGTCTTCTTATATTAAGAGAATCAGAATCTATAACAAGTATTTTAAAATTAATTAAAAATACCTATGATGTATTATTAATCGACGCCCATGGAGTTTTACATCCTAGAAAATGTGGACTGGCTTGTTATATAGGCGTAATAATTGATAAGCCTACAATAGGTGTTGCAAAGAATTTATTATGTGGCCATATAATAAAAGATAATTATATTGAGTACAACGGAGAAATACTAGGCTATAGAATTAAAAAGACAAATAAAAAAGACATTTATGTTAGCATAGGACATAAAATTGGTTTAGCGACAGCTATTAATATTGTTATGGATCTTATCAAAGATAATGAACGTCTTCCAGAACCATTAAGACTAGCCGATATTAATTCAAAAAAATATAAAAGTTTAAACTTATGATATTTTGGTGATAATGATGATATTTGTTAATAATTTTATTAATAAAATTTATTTGATAAATATCACAACTTATTAGTATTCTAAATAATATATTAAAAAATAAAAAGGAAATATTATTTTATACTTGTTTTATTAAATTTTTAAAATGTTCTAGATTTTTAGAAATTTCTTCTTGCCATGTCTCCTCTATATATCCATGTTCTTTAATTCCATGTTCTTTAGCATTAGCAAATAGTTCTTCTTCAGTTTCTCCGTACATTGTATGATTACAGACTTTATCTCTCATGCATCTTTACAATTAATTGAGAGTGTCAAATGTATTAAATAGCTAAGTAGTTTTTAAGGTAGTCTATAATAATAATTCTTTAATAATTTACAATGTTCTATTTTTGATAGGTTATTTTATATGTATTCTAAAAATTTATTTATCGTCTATAATAATTTCATTTTATTGTAAATTTAATATTATATTCATTTTTTAGATATTTGATATAGGATTTATTTTTTATATTTTAATATTTATTATTGCTAAAAATAGTGAGGTTAACTAAAAAAAGTAAAAGTTTATCTAAAATTATAAACCTCTACTATTACAAATGAAATTGTTAAGATATTTCTTAAGCTAACTAAACCTAAATTTAGTAAATAACTATTAACTTAAGATTAATAAATTATTAGTAATTTATTTATTTAACTATAAAATATAATTGGTATTGAATGCTATTTTCATAATACTTTTATCTCTATCTTCAATTGTATTTCTATCTCTTTTTACAAATAACTTTACTTTGATATTTGCAGAAAATTCTATTGAGAATTCACAGAATAATTGGACTAAATACACAAATCAAACCTATGGTTTTACTTTAGAATATCCATCATCATGGATATTGAAAGACTACGAACACGATAAAGATAAAGGAATTTTTAATTTTATGATAGGCCAATTAACAAAGAATATTTCTTATGAAAATTTTACTGGATTCTTTGCATTTAGATCCTTTGGAGAAACTGGATTTTCCTTTGGAACCTCACAATTTAATATGATTCCAATAGATGATATTGGTTTTCTTACAGATATTGTTCAAAATATGATCAAAAAAATAATTATTGATAATTATAATCTAAATTTAACATTTTTAAATGATAGTAAGATACAGAGATTAAATGATGAGAAAATAGGAACTTTTACTTTTCAGATTGATAATCCTATAAAAAATATTTTCATAACAACAATAGTTACTAATCATAATAATAATACCATGGCATTTTTTCTATTAGGAACTCAAGATCAATTTAAAAATTCATATATTGTTAAAAATTTAAACCACATGTTGAATTCAATAAAATGGATAGATAAAAATTCGGAAACTGAAACATCAATCACCAATAATTCTAGAAATAAGCCAATGCTTACATTGTTTGAAGCTGATGAATTCAAT
>JAATVJ010000070.1 GCA_014523515.1 Nitrososphaerales archaeon TH1177
TTAGAAAAATATGGTCTTAATCAGATTGAAAAAGAAAAACAGAGATCTCCATTTTTTATATTTTCAAGACAATTTAAAGATCCCTTGGTGTTAATACTTTTTGTAGCAACATTCATTTCATTTGTTTTAGGGTAAATAATAGATGGAATTATTATAGTTGCAATATTAATTATGACTATTATTGTAGGATTTATTCAAGAGTTTAGATCAGAAAAGGCTATTGACGCTCTAATGAAAATGACTGCAACAACATGTAGAGTTCTTCGAGATAATAAAGAACAAATTATGGAGACAAAATATCTTGTACCTGGAGATATAATTCTCCTATCTCCAGGCGATAAGATTCCTGCAGATTCATATATTATTGAATCATATAATCTGGAAACAAATGAAGCACAATTAACTGGAGAATCGCTACCTATAGAAAAGATGCAAACAGTATTGCGAGAGGAGATACAAATTCAAGATAGAAAGAATATACTTTATGCAATTACTACAATAGTGAATGGTAGAGGAAAGGCAGTAATTTTTGAAACAGGAAGAAATACAGAGATAGGAAAAATCACTACAGTTGTCCAAGGTATAACTATTCAGAAAACTCCTTTTGAATTAAAGATCAAATATATAGTAAAATTACTTAGTTTGTCTATGCTAATAATAGTTGGTATTGTATTTTTTATTTCTTTAATCCGTGGCTTACCTATATTAGAAGTTCTGATTTGGAGTATTAGTTTAGCGGTTGCGGCAATTCCAGAAGCACTACCTGCTATAATTACAACTTCACTTACAATAGGAGCATATAGGATGGCTAAAAAAAATGCATTAATTAGACGATTACCAGCTGTTGAAACATTAGGTTCTACAACAGTAATTTGTAGTGATAAAACAGGAACATTGACAAAGGGTGAAATGACAGTAAAACAAGTTTACATTTATGATAATCATTTCATAGAAGTTACTGGAGTTGGTTATAATACTAAAGGTAACCTATTATTATCTTCTAATTCAACAACAACCATTAACAAAAATGATCTAATGTTGCTTGTTAAATGTGCAGTACTATGCAATGATGCAAAAATAGAATTACATCAAGATGAGATTATCAAAATGTTTGGAGATACAACAGAAATTGCATTATTGATCTTTGCAAAGAAAGTTGGCATTGCAAAAGATGAATTATCCAGCTTATCTCCTAGATTAAGAGAAATTCCCTTTACTGCTGAAAGAAAAATGATGATAACCTTTCATCAGAGATCAGACAAAAAAAAGAAAGAAGAAAGAGAATATGAGATTTTTGCTAAAGGTGCACCAGAGATCATTCTAAATCATTGTAATAGAGTTCTAAAAGACGGTCAATTTTTGCCTTTAACAGATAAAATTAAAGATCATATCATTTCAATAAATTACAAAATGGCTAATGAGGGACTCAGAGTTCTAGCACTTGCTACCAATACCACTACCAGCAATGAAATTCAAACAGATAAAAAACTGATTGAGAGAAATATAAATAATAACAATAACAATTTTTTGTTTCTAGGACTTGTAGGCATAATAGATCCTCCCAGAAAAGAAGTCAAAGATGCTATAAGCCAATGTAAGAATTCTGGAATCAATGTAGTTATGATAACAGGTGATCAGAAAAATACTGCATTAGCCATAGCAAAGGAAATTGGAATTGTGAACAAATATGAAACTGACATAGAAAAAGAAGCAATAATTGTATCCGGACAAGAGCTAGAGAAAATAGATTTTGATTCCTTTAACAAGGAGAATAAAAATAAATTAAACAATATCAAGATTTATTCAAGAGTATTACCTGAGCAAAAACTAAAGATAATACAAACTCTAAAAAATAATGGGCATATAGTTGCAGTTACTGGTGACGGTGTAAACGATGCACCAGCATTGAAGGCAGCCCATATAGGAGTTGCTATGGGAATCACAGGTACTGATGTAGCTAAAGAATCATCATCAATGATACTTGCAGATGACAATTTTGCAACCATAGTCTCTGCTATTCAAGAAGGAAGACGAATTTTTGATAATATCAAAAAATACCTAGTTTATCTATTATCGGCCAATATCAGTGAAATATTAATACTAACATTTGCGGTAGTAATGGGATGGCCATCTCCTTTACTTGCAAAACATATTCTATACATAAATTTGGCAACAGATGGCTCACCAGCAATTGCACTTAGTATGGAACCTAGTGAACCCGATATTATGCAAAGAAAACCAAAAAATCCAAATGAACCTATATTCTTTGGAGTAAAAAAATGGTTGATACCAATTCCAATAATACTTGCGACTGTAACATTATTATTATTTTGGAATACTCTTAACGTCAATGGATGGGATTCAGAGTATGGTATTGCAAAGGCAAGAACTATGGCCTTTGCATTAATTGTATTTTTTGAACTTTTCTTTGCTTTTTCCTGTAGATCCTTTAAACATAACGTCCATAAATTAGGATTTTTGAGAAATAAATTACTGATATATTCTTTATTAGGTGAAACATCTTTGATTATTTTTTTCATGAACTATCCTCCTATTCAAGAAATATTCGATTTAGTTCCTTTGGCATTTTCTGATTGGATTATTGTTCTAGTATTGGCTACTAGTGGTTTGATATATTCAGAGACAATCAAATTTTTTAACAAAGATAAATAGTAAAAAAAAGATAACAAATACATATCAATATATAGACTTTTTTCAAACTACATTATAATACTCAAAGATCAGAACTTATCATTGTATTATTATTACTGGATGGTAATTTGAAATCCATATATTGAATAATTTTTCATTCTCTATTTAGTAAAATATGTAATTATATAAGAATTTAGAATATCAAAATTTATTTGAAGGTTCTGAGGTATCAAATTGGAATTTTGCTTTTTTCCTTTTCATAATTTGTACGAGAGACAGCATTACCGGAACTTCTACCAAAACACCAACCGTAACTGCTAAAGTAACACCAGAATGTACACCGAACAAAATTGTAGATACTGCTACTGCAAGTTCAAAAAAGTTACTTGCTCCAATGAAAGCGGTAGGTGCTGCTTCCGGATAAGGTATTTTCAACTTTTTTGATCCAAAGTATCCTATTGAAAAGATTAGATAGGTGTGAAGTACAAGAGGAATTGCAATTAATATCAAGTGATAAGGAAAATTGATGATCTTATCACCTTGGAAAATAAAAATAAGAACTAGGGTTATCAAAAGACCAATAGGAGTAATTTTATCAATTCTCTCAATTAGATGAGTTTCAAGCCATTCTTCTCCCTTTGTCTTGATTGTTACTCGTCGCGTTAATGCCGCTAATCCCAAAGGTACTGCAACATAAAGTAAGATTGACACAAAAAGAGTATCAAGAGGAACAGAAAATCCAGTGGCTCCAAGCAAAAACACACCAAGAGGAACATAAAGAACAAGGATAA
>JAATVJ010000071.1 GCA_014523515.1 Nitrososphaerales archaeon TH1177
GTATCAACCATAACAGAAACAGGTTCAGCCATTCCTATAGCATAAGCTATTTGAACTTCACATTTTCTAGCTAGTTCTGCTGCTACTATATTTTTTGCAATATATCGTGCCATATAGCATGCAGACCGGTCTACTTTTGATGGATCCTTTCCAGAAAATGCTCCTCCACCATGTCGTCCCATACCACCGTAAGTATCTATTATTATCTTTCTTCCTGTGAGTCCGGTGTCAGCAGAAGGACCTCCCAAAACAAATCTTCCAGTCGGATTAATTATAAATCTTGTTCGACTATCAATCCATTCTCCGCAAGTAGGTCTAATGACATTCTTTATAAGCTCTTCTCTTAATTGGTCAAGTTCAATATCTGGTGAATGTTGTGTGGATAATACCACAGTATCAATTCTTTTAGGAATATAGTCTTCATAAACAACAGAAACTTGTGATTTACCATCTGGTCTAACCCAATCTAATTCCTTCCTTTTTCTTACTTCGCTTAATTTCATACAGAGTTTGTGAGCCATAATAATGGGTAATGGCATGAATTCCGGGGTTTCATGTGTTGCATATCCAAACACTAATCCTTGATCTCCTGCACCTTGATCTTTTACATCTGTAGCAGTTACTCCTACGGAAATATCATCGCTCTGTTCATGGATAGATGTAAGAACTGCACAGCTATTACAATCAAATCCTAAATCTGCTCGATCATAACCGATATCTCTTATAGTATTCCTAACTATCTTTTGAACATCTATCGATCCATTTGATGTAACTTCTCCTGCAACAAAAACAGTTCCAGTAGTTGTTAATGATTCAACTGCTACTCTAGAATCTAGATCTTGGATCAAATACTCATCTAAAATTGAATCTGATATTTGATCGCAAATTTTATCAGGATGACCTTCTGTTACACTTTCAGAGCTAAATAAATATTTTGAAGCCATTTCTAAAAAGAGACATCTTTAACCTGAGTAATTATAGATCTTTAATAAGCCTAATAAAGAGAACGTTATTTCCTCTAATAACTACCTTACCATAGTTTGCCAGCACATTTGGACCTAAATATTCTTCAGCATTAACAAGAATAAGATTCATGTATGAATCTACATTACTCATAATTCCTTTATATTCAATTTCACTCTTTAATCTCACTGCTACCCTCTGATTTAGGGATTTCTGTAACATAGTTAAAGGTCTTTTTGGTTGTTGAGAACTTGAATTAGCTGACAATGTCAATATATCACTTTGCAATTCAATTTCACATATAGCAGAATAAAAAGGTTCCTTTATGGTTAAATAATTATAGCATATATTTTTAATAATTGTTATTGGAACTTTTATCTACTGGCTCATTACATTTTGATCAATTTCTTTATGGAGGAATTCGTACGGGAATGATAACTAATATCCTTGGAGAAAGTGGAACAGGAAAATCTCAGTTTTGTTTTACTATTTGTGCAAATTTGTTAAAAAAAAACGAAAATGTCAATATAATTTTTATAGATACTTCAGGTACATTTAGACCAGAAAGAATTTTTGAAATAATTGAAGATCATTATTCTGATAAAATACTTAACAATATAAAATACTTTAGACCTTACTCTATAAAACATCAATTCGAAGCTATAAAAAAAATAAATGAGATAAAGCCTAAATTAGTAATTATTGATACTATTACTTCTATAATATCTGTAGAAAGTAAAAATATAGCTAGACATCTAATATTAATGAAGTTTATTCATGAATTAGCCCATTTAGCAATAAATAATAACTGTGCTATAGTAACCACTAATATGGTAAGAAATATTTTTTATTCTAATAATAACAACAACAATACTGCTAATAATAAAAGTATTAATCAAAAAGAAATAAAATTGCAGCGAGAATTTATGGAAAAATCTGTAGCTCTTTCTGTTCATATTAAATTAAAATTTGAAATTTTAAGTTTAACTGATAATATCTATAAGGCTTCTTTCCTTCAACCATTAATTAACGATAGCTACTTATTTAGAATAACTAAAAAAGGTATAATTTAGAATGCGATTAGATTTTTAGCACTTTATATAAATTCCAAAATTTATCTCCTACATAATGCATATTATTAATTATATGACCTTTAGACATTGACATTCCCTTTTCACTATCACATAGCGACATTCCTACAGCTAATGGCTTTTGATGATCTTTATCTTTTACAATCACAATTTTATCTTTTAGAAATGATTCAAATTTTACAATTCCTGGACGTGCAATATTAGCACCATTGCAAATGTATCTGACAGCTCCCATATCTACAACAACATATGGAAATGATTCAACTAAATTATTATTTCCTAAAAATGGTAATATAGCCTCATCAATTAAAACAGCAGCAAAATTACCTTCATGGATTAATAATTTTCTATTTTTTTCAATTTCATAAGCTTTGATATTTTTAATTTTTGGAATAGTATTTTCTGGCCAATTTAGCAATAATTTATCTAATATCAATGAAGTTTCTTTTTTTGATAACATATTTATTTTCAAACTATATCTTTA
>JAATVJ010000072.1 GCA_014523515.1 Nitrososphaerales archaeon TH1177
AAGTAATGAAAAAACAAGGAAAAATAAAATCAGATAAAGAAATGAAATCCACAATAGATGATTTCGAAACAAAACTTGTCGAAGAAATAGCTTGAGAGATCTAATATATAGATCTCCTTATTATTCTGGTTCATTTTATCCAAAAGAAAAATGTGACTTGAATAAATTACTTAATTTTTGTTTTATAGAAAGTCCATTTGGACCTCAACAAATTCCTAAAATCAATAACAATAATAATAATAAAAATAAAATTTATGGATTAATTGTACCTCATGGTGCTTACATTTATTCTGGCGCCATATCAGCAAATGCATTCTTCGAAATTTATAAACAAAATATAGAAACATTTATTTTAATTGGGCCAGACCACAAAGGAATCGGAAAAAGAATTTCGATAATGGGTGAAGGTTATTGGCAAACACCTTTGGGAGAGGTTCTAATTAATAACACAATTACCAAGGAATTAAAGACACATAATAGTATAATAATTGAAGATAAACTAGTCCATCAATTTGAACATTCTTTGGAGATCCAAATTCCATTCCTTCAATATTCAAGATTAAATTCTTTTACCATAGTTCCAATTTTATTGAAAGATCAAGATATCGAAACATCTATAATGCTAGGCAATTCACTAGCAAAATCTATTTCCGGAAAAAATGCAATAGTTATTGCATCTTCTGATTTAACTCATTATGAATCAAATTTAAATGCTTATGAAAAAGACTTTAGATTGATAAAAAGTATTGAAAATCTAGATATAGAATTATTTTATCAGACGATAATGGAGCTCAATATCTCCATATGTGGATTTGGAGCAATTGCATCTTTAATGAGAGCTGTTCATTTATTGGGATCGAAAACAGGAGTCTTGTTAAAATATGGTACTAGTGGTGATATTACCTTAGATAATAAGAATACAGTAGTTGCATATGCGGCAATAGCTTTTGTTTAACGATCAAAATGATTATAGCGTCTGCACCAGCAAAAATTATTTTGTTTGGAGAACATTTTGTTATATACAACCAACCTGCTATTTTAGCATCTATAAACAAAAGGATAAAAATAGTTAGTAGAATAGCATTAGAAAATAAAAATACTATTAGAATAGAAACAAATGATTTTGGAAAAAAGACATATCCTTTGTCAATATTAAAAAATACGGATCACAATAGTAATAATGATTTTTTTTATCCTATAATATATATTTTAAAAAGAATAGTGCAAAATACTGAAAAAATTAATGGAATAGATATTAAAATTGAATCAGAGATTCCTTATGGAGTAGGATTAGGATCATCTGCAGCTTTAAGTGTTGCTGCGGTAGCATCTATTTATGGGCTTTATAATAGAGATAGTAAAAAGAATGAAATACTAGACCTCGCAATTGAAACAGAAAAGCTTATTCATAGAAATTCTTCAGGTGCAGATTGTGTTATATCTACTTACGGCGGATTAATGTATTACCAAAAAAAATTAAACTTTAGACCACTGAAATATAGCAAAAAACTTAATTTTATTATTATAAATACAGGTGTAAAACATTCAACTGGTGAATTAGTATCAGTAGTTGAAAGATTTCGGCAAAATAATTTTACAACATTTCTTAAGTTATCGAATAAAGTTACAAATATTTGTAATAATGCAATAGAAGCATTAGAAGAAGGAAATATCATAAAGTTGGGAAAGTTAATGAACGAAAATCAAATTTTGTTAGATCAAATTGGAGTATCTAATAAAGAGATTAATAAGATAATTGATATGAGTTTAAACTATGGAGCGGTTGGTTCGAAATTAACAGGAGCAGGAGGAGGAGGATGTATATTGTCACTAATTAATCAAGAAAAGAAAGAATACTTCCTAACCAATATGAGAAGAAATGGTTATGAATGTTTTGCCATTACTATAGAAAATCAAGGGGTAAAAGTTAAAATTTAGTTTTAGTATTTGTTTTTCAAAATATAATTGAACAATAATTTAGTCGTATTAAAGCTTGGCGGATCTGTGATTACTTTTAAAAATAAACCATTATCTGCAAACTATAAAGCAATAAAAAATATTTCAAAAATTCTAAAGAGATTAACAACTCCATTAATAATAGTTCATGGAGGAGGTTCTTATGGTCATTATTGGTCAGTTAAATTTGATATGCATACAGAACCAGCAAAGTATGATCCGCATGGAATTTCTACAGTTCATTCTTCTATGCTGACTCTAAATATAATAATAGTAGATGCATTAGAAAAAGAAGGGCTTAATCCGTATGGAATATCCCCTTCAACATTTTTAAACAATGGTAAACCATATAGTAACAAAATAAAGGAATTAAAAAAAATGACAGAACATAATATTATTCCTATTACATATGGTGATATTGTTTATATAAAGAATAACAAATATTCAATCTTGTCTGGGGATGTATTAATGACAATGATATCAAGAATTTTACAACCAACAAAAATTATTTTTGCTCTTAATGTAGATGGTCTTTATAATAATATAATAGATAAAAAAATTATAAAAGAAATCAATTTTGAATTTGAAAAAAAGAAACAAAGAGTAATTAATTTTGAAAGAGATTTAACTATCAAAGATGTAACAGGAGGTATCAAAAGAAAAGTAGAGGAGGCCACTAAAATAGCTAGAACTGGTAAGGATGTTATTTTTTTAAATGGTTTAGATCCTATTCAAATTGAAAAGGCTGTAAAAGATAAACAATTTAAGGGTACAATTTTTAAGGGAAAAATATAAATCTATATCAGATGTCTGAGTCAAAGAATCCAGAAATTGACTTGATAATGAGTAGAAAGAAAGATGGTATTGATATTCCTCTTTCAAATAATGTTCAATCTAGATTTATTTCAAATTATCTAGAATATGTTAAATTTATTCATAATGCATTACCTGAGATAGATTTTGATGAAATTCAAACTGTTACTGAATTTTTAGGCTACAAGTTTGGGGCACCTATTATAATAGATTCTATGACTGGAGGAACCCCAGAGGCTTTAAAAATTAATTCTAGACTAGGGGTATTAGCTGAAACATTTGGATTCGGGATGGGTTTAGGAAGTCAAAGAGCAGGATTAAAAAGCGAATCATTAGCAGAAACTTATTCTGTTGCTAGAAAGAATGCACCTTCAGCTTTTTTAATAGCCAATATTGGTGGTGCACAGCTTGCAGAAGGATTAGATATCAAGATGAT
>JAATVJ010000073.1 GCA_014523515.1 Nitrososphaerales archaeon TH1177
TCCTTTTTCTGGATAGTAGATAATTCTAGTCTGACAGGATTATTTGGCACATGTGAAAGATGTATAACAAAGCTAAATCTATTTCTATATTTATGCTAAATGGATAGCACAATGTTGGTAAAAGATTAGAGACTTAACTTACCACTACTAAGATAAGGAAATTCCAATTTAGAAAATGTAGAAATTTGAACGCTGTTAACTTAAGTTTATTTATACCTCCTCTTTTGATAAATAGTATTTATTTCTAATTGTTGTATTATACAAATAGATGAATGACAGAACTTCCGGCAAGTCCAATTGCAGGACCAGTTAGTACAAATATCGCACCACCAATCATACCTGTTATTCCAATCATTACCACGTCCAGCAAACCCAATGAGCCAAGAACAATCTTATCTTCATGAGGATGGATAGGACTTTGTGGCTCTCTGATATCAGACATCTGGTTGTGGGATTTTAAGAATGGAGCAATTAAATAAATGTATATACAAAAAGTTAGACAGAAAATAAAGATTTAAAGTTATAAACAATAGGCAAAATGAGTAATTAAGATATTCTGTGAAGAATAATTATATGATTTTCAAAGTTATATTAGGGCATAAGAGAACATATAGAATTTTTATTTATTATGCGTCACAGTAAAATGTTTAACGTATACGATAGATCTATTCAATAAAATATTAAAATAAAAAACAGCATCATTTATTTAATTGATACTGAATAAAATATTTAGATGAGTTGACCATCTCTTCTTATATTATAGATAATATAACAATAAGACCAGTAAATATCATTTCTGAATCATCATCAATAAGAGAAGAAATGAAAAAAAAGGTAGAGGAATATTTATGGATTCATGCTAACGAAATTGAAGATATATTTTCGTTGCAAGATATGTTTGGGCTTCATCCATTAACGGTGGAAGCGGTTTTGCATCAGAATCAACCTTCTAAGATTGAAGAATATAATAGGTATATCTTTGCAGTAATAGATGGAATTGTAGAAGAAGATAGTTCAAAAAATAAAACAATAGAAGAGAGTATTAGTAAAGATAAAAAACTATCATCAGAGATGATTATTGAAGATGATTTGTATATGTTTCTCGAAAAGAGATGGATAATAACACTAAATTTTCACAATCATAGTTTAGAGGAAAACATAAAGAAAAAAATTAGAACGATAATGCAACAAACTAAATCAAGTCTATATACTCCTACTACTTTTTCCATTGGTAAAGAAAGTTTTGACAATAATGAAAGAAACATATTAAAAAAAAACGAACTAATCTTTAGACTTGCATTAGAAGAAATGATACTAAGTTACTATCCAATTCTTGATAATATGAACAAAGACCTTGAACAAACAGAAGAGGATATTCTAGATGAAAATATTAGCAGATCTAATAAAAATACCAAATATCAATTATCTAAGATACTATTACTTCGAAAAAAGATTAGTTTTATAGAACGTACATTGGATATGATATCTAGAGCAATCCAAGATTTTGTTAACAGAAATAGTATTATAAATAATAATAGCAGTGATATTTTAGACGCTTTACCAAGAACATCATCTAATATATCCCAGACACTTCTTAATCCTGATTCAATAAGACGTATGCATTCATTGAATGATAGAATTCGCTATTTACGAAATGATGTGGAAAATATGCACCAGCGAACAATTAGCTTGAGAGAAACTTATAATTCTTCATTAAGTGCCAATTTAAATGAGACAATTAGAACTTTGACAGTAATCGCAACCATTGTATTACCATTGACATTAATTACTGGAATATATGGAATGAATTTTAAATTCATGCCTGAATTAACTTATGAATTCGGATATTTTTATGCTCTAGGATTAATAGCAGCTGTTGGTGGGACTATGATTTTTTATTTCAAAATAAAAAAATGGATTTAGAAATAGGTTATTAAAAAAAGTAGCATATAATAATATATTACAATAATATTTTAATCCTTTTTAACTATAAATAAATAAATAATTAAATACATTTGCAATACTTCTAATTAAGATTTTTAGAAGAAGAGATGTTATTATTAATATTATTTATTGACATGATGAATCTTGAAACCTATATGTAGTAAGTTCTATTGCTACATTGTATTTATCTTTAAGAAATATAATTTAAATTGTTTAAAAATAAAAAATGAAGTTAATTATGTTTAATTAAATTAATCAATCATCAGAATCTGATTTACATATTTTTTTGTATTTTTTAGTATCTTTAGGATCGTCACATAAATCATCCTCATAATCTGCTTTATCTTCATCGTCTTTAATTTTGCATTTACCATTATCCCATTCTCCATCATACTCTGAACATAATTCTTTAGCCTTATTTTCTGCATATACCGCATGTGTTTGTAATGAGATAGTAGTAGATATTATAAACATCATTATAGTCATTATTAAGATTATTGCTGTTTTTATCATATTTTTCTAATTATTTGAGATATAGTATAAAGAAGTTTGCGAAAACAAATAGCGAATAGTTTTTAAATTCATTATATTAAAAGATATCTTGCCTATTGTGTAATTACAACAAAGATTTTATGATTATAATAATTTCAGTAAAAGGATAATCAGTTATAAACCATTGTAAAAACAGTTGGTTTCTAAAATAAATGTTTTTTTATTTTGCATTCATATATTATTGATACCACAAACCTAATTTGTGTATTTTATCTTCAATGGATGGGTGTTAGAGGTCTGTCGTCATTCTTCTGATGCCCAAAAATCAACAATCTTTTATCTACCTATTTTTACTATTCTTTGCTATAACTCTATCTTGGGTTCACGAGTATTATTGTAGCCTCTAACACTCAATTATTTATTTTACCAACAATCAGGTGATGCTAAAAAGCCATACTTTGCACAGTATTCAGCTGTTTGTGAAGATACTCCTGTTAGAGAATCATGAACTAACATAAAAACTAACATAGCAATAAAAAATATACTCAAACCACCAAATGTCCATTTTAATGCATTTTTAATTGAAGTTTTTTTAGCCAGAGTTGATAATGTCATAAACTAAGAGATCTTCTTGTTCTATATAATCTTGTTCTATATAATTAATATAGTAAATATTTTGAAATAAGATTCTAAATAAACAATTTTTTATTTTACCTTTTGTTATTGTTATTTACTCGAACTAGGCTTTAATATCAAGGATGGTGTTGGGAGATATGTCATTCTTTCTGATTCTTCCTTCACCCAAAAATTAACAATTTTTATCTTAGGTTTTCTACTATTATATACAACTATCTATTAAATATTCATTTTAGTGTGAAGTTAAGATTTCTTTTTACAAAATAAATTTTGAAATAAATATGTAATAACTCAAAACTATTGTTCAACCTCACATCACTAAATAATAATCATTATTTATCGTGCTGGCAAGGAATTTACTTTATCAAATTGGTGTACTAATCTCTTTTCACATTCTTGACCTTCTGGTGGGCTCAAATCATTACTTGCAACACAGGCATGATATCTATCTCCAATTTGTATTTTCCCTATGTCAGTATCTCTGTCAAAGGTAAATGTTCTTTTTATAATATTGTTATCACTTTTATCAAGTTCTGCTTGTACATCTTCTATAACTTCAGATTGTATTTGACCTTTTATCATAGCAGCAATTATTAATTTTTCTGTGTCTTTTTTATCTGCCAAAGGAGCAAGAATTTCTATTTTGACAGTATCGCTATTTGTATTAGCATTATTGATTGTATTCAGACTTGATTCATATAGTGCTTGGCTTTTAGAGTAAACTTGGGAACCAGATTTAAACACAGTGATTTCCGTAGGGTTGCCTTGAATATCGCCTTCATTACAATCAAA
>JAATVJ010000013.1 GCA_014523515.1 Nitrososphaerales archaeon TH1177
ACTGCTCTATCAGATACTTGTCTATTACAACTGTAAATCTAACAAGGATAACCCACGAGCAATCAAATACATGTTAGGGAACTGATGATAGCATAATAATATAGTAATAATACTTGTTCAATGAATTATGACCCAGCCTCATATAACTATTTCTTTCATTTAATTTTAATTATTTTCTACTTTATTTTTATATGTATGCTATGATGTAAAAAAACTTTATAATAAAAGAAATCAATATATAATATACCTAAATTATTTGCTAAATAATCTAAATTTAGAATATTTTTTTTAATTAGTATTTCAAGTAGAAATGTTTTTATAAATTTTTAAATTACTATCGATAATGGATATAAAAATATCTTCAAAATTTGCAATAGTTATTTTAGGAATAGGAATTTTTTCTACACTCCTTGCGTTTGACAAATCATTTCCGGTTGAATCTGCAAATGCTCAGGGAACGGGACACGGTATGGATGGCGGTGGCTCTTCTGGAATGGGCGGAGGAATGGACGGTGGCTCTTCTGGAATGGGTGGAGGAATGAGCGATGACGATGGCCATGGTTCTTCTGGAATGGGCGGAGGAATGAGCGATGACGATGGCCATGGTTCTTCTGGAATGGGCGGAGGAGGTCACGGCATGATGATGATGATGAATGTACCCGGCTTCGTTCAACAAATGTGTCACATGGGTAAAGATATGCCACCTCTTTATTGTGAACCTAACTACAAAGTGATGAGTTCAGTAAAAGGGTTAAAAATTTCAAATGTAAATCCGATAAATGATAATGAACTACAAGTGGTGATTAATAGTATTAATAGTGTATCCAATGCAACGACAACGACAACAGGTCAACAAAATATAGTAGTTGTTGGTGGCGGTGGTGATCTTGCTGGTTCAACTGTATTAGATATTACTGGTGGTTCACAAAAAATTACAACTGAATTAAAACTCATTGGATCTGGCTCCATATATAATCTAGAACATATACATCTACATTTATTCCCTCTAACTACTCAATAATTTTTTTATTTTATAGTTACAGTGAAGGTTTATCCAAAAATTCTGAAATAGAAACTAATAAATCAAAATAAAGAATTTGTAAAAATATATTTTTTTATTAACTAACATATTATAATTACACATATATGTATTCATATAATTTTACTTATTCCATTTGAAATTTTATAAGAAAAAATACTGCTACTTTTTCAAAAAAATTAAGGTTATTTTTAGACCACTATTTTTTTCTCTTTAGTAATTTAGTGTCTAATCATAGCTTCCCATACGAGTCTCATCAATAGATAATTTATTGACCATATCAGGGTTTTGAATTATTGTATTTTGTAGTGATATTAAGGGCAATTAATTATTAGGAGTCCAAGTTAGAATTACTTTATCATAATTAAATTGTTTAACTATGAAGTATTTCTGATCATTAATAATTGCATCTTATTGTTCTTTCGCTATATGTGCAAACAAAATCTTTTAGAATAACCTATATCTAACTATCAAAATTGTTTCATAATCTTTTGTATCTATTAATTTTTTCTTTTCAAACCTTTCATTTGTTATAGATTCTTCAATAAAAAAATAAGAACCTTATTTAGTATATATTTATTATTAACTTTAGATCAAATTAACTATAATTATTTCTTAATATTAGCCATTTAATTCCTTTGTAAATATGTTTTATTAATAGATTTGAATCTTATATGATAGTTATATAATAAAAGAATTGCAGTTTGAGGTGATAAATCATCTAAATTAATACACATATTTCAAATTAAATGAAATTATTATATTTGAAAATTAATAAAGGTTTTATAAAAAAAAGGATGATATGATAGAAACTATTATTTGAAATAAGAAACATCTGATATTGATATTAGATGGTATTTAAAACAATACCTGTTCCTTAACCAATATTACCAATGCAATTTTCTTTTGTGACCCAATAAATTTAAAGTGAAAATTTTTAAATTAAATTATTCTTAAGCTTCAAAAGCAACCACAAGATTAACGATGAAAGCTTTAAATTATAATTAAAGCGATCTAAAACTGGATCTATTATGGAACTTCCAAATTATCAATTATAGAAGTTAATTTTCTAATTAGGTCTTCATTTTTGATTGGCTTTTGAATAAAGTAATCTTCACCAATTGTATTACCTAACTCATATCGTGTTTTTCTAAATTTTTCATAAAACATTTCACTTGCAGTTAAAAAACATATTTTTAACTTAGGATCTTTTTTTCTTATTTTAGTATATAATTGGAATCCATCCATTTTTGGCATCTTTATATCAAGAATTACTAAATCATAAAAATTACTTCTATAAGATTTTAAAGCTGTAATAGGATCATTAAATGAATCCACTTTAAATCCATTGTCTTCTAAAATATTCTTTATTGTAAAAGTAATATCTGGTTCATCATCTATTACTAAAATATTTTTAGTAATTGTTACCATATCTTTTCCCATATTATTACCTCTATAGTTAAAACTAGAGAGAGTATAAAATAAAAAGTAGATCCCATCTAATAAAGAATGACAATAATGTATAATAAGAAAATTTACTGTATATTATTATATATAAGAGTTTTATAATGTTGATAAGATAGTATTGACTAAGTTTTGCTGTTGGTAATAATATCTTCAAATTTGAATAAATTTTGAGGCGCCGAAAAATTAGCAATTTTTTATCTTTAGTTTTATATATAATTAGACCAATTTCTTTAAATTTTATTAAATAGAATAATTTTTTATGGAGATATATTATTCCTATTTAAGGAGCAAAAAAATGATGATAAATCCTTTACCAAATGACAGAATTCCTAGACCAAAAAAGAGGCTATATGCTGCTGTTGCTGCTATAAAAACTCCATCTCCAAGGATAAATGTAGAATATGAAGTAAATTCTTCTATTTCTCAATAGTCTTTCTATGGAGTTGACTAGACAAACAAAATGTGGCATCATAGCAATAAAGGCAATAAAAGCATCAAATTTATTGATGATTCACTAAAGTGTTGTGTCTGCTTTATAGAATTTCAAACTTCTGTAAACAATCTTTCTTTAACCTATGATCCTTCACGTATACGAGAATTCTATTCTACCGTTATAAACTCCTTATCGGAAATAATTAAACGTAATAATGGTAAAATTGTAAAAAGTCTTGGTGATCGATTATTATGTTATTTCTTGAACTTTTCAGATCTTAATAATGAAAAAGCATTTGAAGAGGTAATTGAGTGTGCCTTTGAGATTTTAGAAAAGCGAGAGGATATAAATCAAGAATTATTGTTGAAGAATAATTTATTACCAATAGAGAGCTACAAGATTAGTTTAGATTATGGTATAGTAGATTTAGCCTTAGCTGGAGATAATTATCAAATAGATTTATTTGGTTCGACAGTAAACATATGTTCAAAGATAAACTCTTCCTCTTCTTTATCTCCTCAAAATGAAATAATTATTGGAAATAATTTTTATAGAATTTTAAAATCTTTTTCTAATATCGTAAATAAGTATAATTTTATAAATAATGGTGAATTCAAGGTAACAGAAAATATTGGATATCCTACATATAATATAAAAAGATGGAATAATACTTTATTGCAGAAAGATGATACTAATAGTACACATTCCTTGATGGAGAAACAGTTGAATTCATTTGTAGAAGATTCTAGAGAAGATAAGAATGAAAAAAGAAGCTTCTTTTTCCATAAAAAAAATAAAAACAAAAGAATAATTATAGTTGACGATGAGAAAGATATTCTTTTTACTTATAGAAGCTTTCTAAAAGATAAAGATTATCAGATTACTTGTTTTACAGATCCTTCTATTGCACTGAATTATATTCGAGAAATTTCCAATTTTGATGGTTTATTAATAATACTTGATAT
>JAATVJ010000074.1 GCA_014523515.1 Nitrososphaerales archaeon TH1177
GTTTTACTTAATATCGTATATCTTTCAGGCCTTAAATCTTGTGCCATTATTAATGATTGAATGATATCTTTTTCAGTTAAGTTCATTTGATTAGCTTTGACTGGTGCTTTAACATTTTCTAGAACAGATATAATACTCTCAAAATCCATATCATAAAGTTTGGACATAATTATGGTTCCTAGTCCTACTCTCTCTCCATGAAGGCCACAATTACCACCAGTAATATATTCTAGAGCATGACTAAAGAGGTGTTCAGATCCTGAACATGGTCTACTACTCCCTGCTATTCCTGCTGCAACGCCTGCACTAATCAAAGCCTCTATTATAGTTCTAACTCCAGTTTCGTTTAACAATAATTCTTTTGACTTATTCATAATAATATCTGCACTCAATTTTGCTAAGTGAGCAGAGTAAGTTCCAAAATATTCATCTTTTTCATCTCTTGCTAATTCCCAATCTTTTACAGCAGTAAGTTTACCGATTAAATCTCCACAACCACTAGACAATAATCTTTGTGGAGCTTCAGAGATTAATTTAATATCTGCCAAAACTCCTATAGGTGTATTTACTTTAATTGAATGAGGTTTATTCGACCCTTTAAGAGAAACAAATGGACTTGAAATACCATCATGAGAAGCAGATGTTGGAATACTTATAAATGGTTTTTTGATAGAATATGCAATCATCTTTCCAACATCAACTGATTTTCCTCCACCAATTCCAAGTATTATATTAGATTTTACTTCTCCTATCTCTATTTTAAGTTTAGATACAGTTTCAAAAGAGGCATCTTTTCTAATGAACCAATAATTTTTAATACCTTGATCATCTAAAGATTTTCGGGTTTTATTTTCAATCTTATTCCTTACAGATTCCCCGCTAATTATAACAACATTTGATATTCCATTATTGATATCTCTTATAAAATTTCCAAGGTCGGAAATTACATTATCTCCTACAAGAATTTTCCTTGGAAGCTCCATTAAATGAGTATTAGATTTCAAATATCTTTCTTTAGAATAAATTTTAATTATATAATAAAAATAAATTTATTTCTTGTTCGTTTAAAATTATTCTTATTATTTATTATGATATATTTGTAATTAGTCTGATTATTATTATTATTATTGCTGTTGTTCTTGTTGTACAACATCTGCTATAGCATATCCCATTCCAACTCTTTTAATTTTTATCTTGACTTGATCTCCTTCCTTTGTATTAGCTACAAATATTACCATTCCTTCAATTTTAGCAACACCTGAATCTCCTCTTTTACTCATTGCTTCAATTTTTACATCGTATTCTTCCCCTACTTTAACTGGAATCTTAAAAGATCTAAACTTTCTGAAACCTGATTCATCTCTTGAACTATTTTCATTGGATCTGTTGTAGTTGTCTATATTTTCCCTATTGGTTTCTATATCCATATAATCTAACCTTTCTTTTCATTGAAATTATTATATATTCCTATTTCAACCTTATTTTTAGATTTAGAATAAAAAAGCATTATATGAATTTTCTATTTATTTAATAATTATTTAATTATTAAATAAATAAATGAATAAATCGGAATCAATTTATATTTCAATAAAAAACTTGAGGTATATTATACTATACTGAAGGAAACTAAAATATGGAATTTACTAATTTTGATAATGAACAATCAAGTCAGAATATCATGGCTACTATTTTAAAAAGTTTACCAAAGGAGTCTGGCTTGACAAAGATAGAATACGAAGGACCAAGTATTGCTCTTTACAGTAAAAATCCAAGATTCTTGATAGAAAACTCTCAAATCCTATCTAATATAGTTAATACAATTAGAAAGAGAGTAGTAATAAGAACTGATGAATCAATTAGAAAATCTCGAAAAGATTCAACCAATATTATTGAGAATCGTTTTCAGTCATTTAAAGTTGAAATTAAAGGAATTATTTTTGACGATGCTTTAGGTGAACTTACAATATTCGTAAATAATTCATTTGAAATTCGAAACGAGATAGAAAATACCATTTTATTGGATTTAGTCAATGAGATAGGATGGAGAATTAATATTAGAAGATCTACTATAAAACTACCTACAATCCAATTTATAGATAAAGTTTTAAGTAATTCTATTGATTATAGGATAAAATTCTATAAAGAATTAGGTGAAAAACTTTTCAGACCAAAATTAAGTAATAGTTGTGAGGCAAGTATTGTGACATTGGGAGGATTTGGTGAAATTGGCAGATCATGTTTTTTACTTATTACTAAAGAAAGTAAAGTATTACTTGATTGTGGAATAAATATTTACGAAGAAAAACCTCTAAATTATTTTCCACGATTTGATATTACCGGTTTTTGTTTAGATGAGATAGATGCTGTTATAATAACTCATGCTCATATAGATCACACAGGTTTTCTTCCGTTTCTATTCAAATATGGGTATAGAGGTCCAGTTTATTGTACTGAACCGACATTACCATTGATGACACTTCTTTTTCTTGATTATCATAAAAATCATGGGATATATTCTGAAGAAGATATAGAAAATGTAATAATTCATACTATGCCATTATCTATGGGAATAGTTACAGATATATCACCAGATATAAAACTTGTACTCTATAATTCAGGACACATACTTGGATCTACATCTATTCATCTTCATATTGGGAATGGAGAACATAATTTAGTTTATACAGGAGATCTAAAGTTTGGAAAGACTAATTTATTAGACAACGCTTCTTGGAATTTTCCTAGAGTAGAAACTCTTATTATAGAAGGTACATTTGGAAGTAAAGATTTACCTCATAAACGTGAAGAAACAGATCCCATTCTGATAGAAAGTATTAATCAAACTCTTCGTGAGAATGGCAGAGTTCTTATTCCAGTTCCAATAATAGGCCTTTCGCAAGAGCTTATCTATACTTTAACAAAATATCAAGAACTTGGTACATTGGAACCATCAGAAATTTTTGTAGATAAATCCATACTTGAAGCGACACACCTTTATGAAATATATTATGAATATTTATCAAAAGAAATTAAAACAAAAATTTTAAATGAGAATGTTTCTATATTTAATTATAAAAATCTCAAACCGGTCAATTCAAAATCAAAAGTAGATAAACCCGCGATTATACTGGTAGCATCATCTATGCTGATAGGTGGCCTTTCTAGAAAATTTTTAAAGCAAATTTATAATGATCATCTTAGTAAAATAATATTTTTATCTTATCAAGCAGCAGGTACACTCGGTAAAGAAATTCAGTCAGGAAATACCGAAGTAACAATAAATGGACAACAACAGTTAAAATTAAAATGCAAAATCGATTCTATTCATGGATTTAGCAACCATAGTGACTATAATCAACTTCTTGCTTATATGAGTAGATTGAAACCAAAACTGAAGAGAGTTATAGTAAACCATGGAGAAAAATCTAGAATTCAAAATTTAGCTTCATCAGTAAATAAAATCCTTAATATTCAATGTCAATATTTACTTGTACCAGAAGCAACAAAACTTTTATAATTTTATTTTTTTGAAATTTCTCTATAAAATATAAAAAGAGAAGGACAACAGCAAGAACAATAAAAACAACAACAACAGCAGCAGCTGCAAGAGTAATCATTAAACTTAAAGGTGTTTATTTCTTATAGTAATATATATGCCAAATCAGCAGGAATTAATAAAATCATCTATTGACAATCTTTCAAAAAAGTGGAATATTGAAAAACCTATTTATGATCTTCATTTAGGCATAAGAAATGATGTAGTAGATACTACAATTAAAATAAACCAAGTAATTTTTCATATACCAAAATTATCTAATGATAATCTATTTGTACTATGGAAATGTCTTTGGCCGGATTGCCATAACTGTTGCGAAAAACAAGGAAGATTGCCTTTAACGAAAGATGATCTTTATAAGCTTAAAACTAAATTGAATTATGATTCTATTAATGAATTTTTGAATCAAGAAACAAGAATATCTTCTTGGAATGAGCCAGGCACTTATGGAAATTTAATTACTCATATTACAATGATCTCCCTAAAACGAAAGGCAGATGAGGGCGATGAAGAAGATGGAAAACCAGTAAAATGTAGGTTTTTGGATGATCAAGGTAGTTGTAAAATTCAAGATGACAAACCAGGTGTATGCTGGTTATATCCCTTTTCATCATGGATGGAATCATATAATAATAGACCTCTAGTTCATGCAACATTTCAATTCACAGGAGATTGTCCTGGTTATTATCTTAGTAAAACTATAGATGATATGCTACCTGTTTTACAAGATTATTCATTAAAAATTTATAATTATAATATGAGTGTTAATAGAACCATAAGAGAAGGCTTTGGATCTACTAATATAGTATATTAATTATCTTATTTGCCAAATTATGTGTCTATAAATTTAATATAAAAAAAATTAAAAACAATTAATATAAAAAAAGACAAATAAATAACTCTATCTTTATCAATACAGATATGTCTAATAGTAAATCTTCTTCTGAGGGTGGTGATAATATTAAAAGTGCGGCTGACCTGTTATTAAAAGGAGGGACCTTACTTAGCAATTCATGTGAAAATTGTGGAGGAGTTCAGGTTCGTTTTAAAGAAAATATTGTGTGTGCTAATTGTGGAAGGAAAATAAAAGAACTAAATGTTACACAAATTGAAGAGGAAAAGAAAAAAAAGAGTACGAGTAATAATAATAATAAAAACAAAAGTGATTCTGGTTTATCACAAGCAATCGAAGTTAAATCTACTTCCAATAATAATAGTGAAATCAAATTTGCATCATATAAAAGAGTAATTTATAAAAAAATTACTTTATTAATTGCTAGTTTGGAGAATGACAGTGATATTCTTCTTCAAAATACTATACTAGATCTAATATCAAAATATTTAGATGTACTTGACAAATTGAAAGTTATTGACAAAGAAAGTCAATAATTTTAATTTAAACTATTATCATAATTTCTTATATATTTTATTTATTTCAAAAAAAATATTATAAATAAATAAATAAATAATGATTATTAATGTTCAATATAATAACTAATATATTTCTTGAAATATTGTAGAATACTTTAATATGAATAGATAATTAATTAATTAATTAGTAATATTTGTTATCTACTATAGCATAATGATAGTTGGTTGGTTTGATTTGATTTATCCTTTCTTAAATTTTGATAATTTTATATAATTATATAAAAAAAAGAAAATAAAACAAAATATATGTACAATACTCAAAGCTATAATAAGAGAGAAAAAAAATTAATTTTTAGAAAGTCTTTGAACTAATCCTTATTGAAGTTTCAAAATTAGTAACATTGAAATAAACTTAAAATAATATCAGCTTGATTATTTTTTATATTTTCTATATACTTTAACTATCAAAGGTATTGAAGAAAGTTTTTTTTTCAAACTTTTAATTACAGATCTTTTCTTAGAAGTTAAACTTAGTATTAAGGATTCTTGTCTAGACATCTTTAATGCTTTCAATCTTATCTGAAGATTATTTAACAATTGCTCTTCTTTTGTAATATATACAATAGATGAAACATTATCTGGAATAAAAAAATATTTTCCAAAGCTAGTTAATTCCATTTTTTTCCACACTGACTTGTGTGTCTCAAAAACATTTTCAAATACAGCTTTTTGAGCACTTGGTCTCTTTGGAGTACCTATTAAAATGCCTTTATTCTTAGACAATAAATTATTTAATAACCATACACCTTCCTCTTTGCTAAAATGTTCTAAAACATCAATGAGCAAAACTAGATCATAGGTATAATCAAGTTTTTTAACTACGTCAATTATATTTTCTGTATATATATTGTTATAAATGAATTTATGTAAAGGAGTAATATAATTTTCAAAGACCTCCACTCCATCTATTCGTCTTAGAAAATTATATTCTTGTCTTCCATCCCATAATTCCAAATATTCTCTACATAGTACTCCATATTTACCAAACCCACTACCAACATCAAGAACAGAAAAAGGTTTTAATGCAATAACTATGTCCATGATTTTTGATATATGATAATGTTGACTTGAAGGCAATTCTAAAAAAAGGTAGATGGTAAAGATTAAATAAATCTTTGTAACAGGTATATTAGATAACTCATATTATTATTTTAAAAATATATTGTAATTTTACTTTTTAACAGTAATGAATTTGATACAAAATTTTAGAAATTAAAATATATTATTTTTTAATATACATATCGATGTTGTTATATAATCACTGAATTCTATTATTATTATTATTATTATTGTGCATATCATAAAGTAATAATAGTAAGATCATGTCGAAAAGTTCATAGCTAACTACTTTTTATATTATAATATTGACAAAACGATCCAAATAGGTTAAATTAGCAGATCAACTACTATTGTCAAAAATTGCAAGATCCCATTATATTACCAAATGTGCAGCTACATAGATATTACGTTATGAAAACACTCATACCTTACAATAAGATAGAATTATATACAGTAAAAGAATTATGGACAGAGAATACAATACACTTTCACTTTATTACCTACGCTTGCTAATTTGAAATACGTTATTGTAATATATTACCAAAGTACAAGATGTCATCTAGATGGAATCAAATATTTATTTAGTTTTAAGATAAAGAACTTATTAAATATATTTATATAGATATAATAATTAAATAGGCTATCTCTTTTCATTATTATTATTATAATTGTAATACTTTTGTTTGATTCTTGATCTTAAAAGATTCAAGAAAGTTTTGTATTGTAAATGTTTGTAAAATTGTCGAACATCATCTTCATACAGAGATATATCTTTACTTCTATATCCTTGTAACATATAATAGGCACCCTTAGGGTTTTTTAAAGAGATCAAACTTATCCTAGCCATTGAATATAATGGAGAATAACCTAACGCTTTAAGTGATTTCCCATAAGAAATGTAGGTTTCTCTTTTGTAGGATTTTCGAGTTGGTCTACTAGTATAGCTTATTAAATTATTTAGAATTTGAATTTTGTATCCTAGTTGCTGAGCTTTAATTAAAAGATAAGTTTCAAAACCGTAATTTAAAGGATACTGTAATCCGATTCTATTCCAAAAATCTACTTGAACTATTCTTCCTGATCCTCTTGGAAAAACACTATTTTCGCCTTTTATCTGTCCAGAACAAATGGCTAATTCTTTATCTTCATCCATTTGTTCTAAAATTACAGATATGTAATTTCTTGGCAAGATATGGTCAGCTCCTAATATCATTACATATTGACAATTGTCATTTCTTAATATATTTAATCCAGTATTGATTACACTCGCAAGAATTGGTGTCCCTTGAGCATTATATCCTCTATTGTTGATATCAACGAGTTCAACTTCCTGGAATGTTGAAACAATTTTTTTTGTATTGTCTTCAGAACCATCATTAACAACTATAATTCGATTAGGTAATGTTTCTTGTTTTAATAATGCTGAAATTGTTTCACCAATAAAATTTTCTTCATTTCTAGCAGGAATAATCGTGGAAATCTTTCTGTTTTTGGGTGTCATTTGGTATGCATTAATTAATCGAAAAAAGCATTATAAAATTTTTATTGTTTTCTTATAAAAATATGAATATTGTATTTTATATGATTTTTTATAGGACATATTCATAAATATTTCAAATTATTTAAATAACAATAACTTTTATGATATTCCGCACAAAGGTTGTTATTATAGAAAAGTAAATTTACTTCATATAAATATGAAAATTTTATATTTAACAAATTTTGGTCTGCCAAACGCGAGAATTGAAAAATCTGTTACAACTGCTTTAAAAAATGGCCATGAGGTGATATTTGCAGGACGGGAATCAAAAAATTATCAAAATATTTTGTTTTCTAGGATGTACCAAATTTCCTGGAATGCAAAAGCGAGATTTGGAATACCTTATTACTACCATATGGTTAAAAAACAAATCAAAAAAGTCATAGAAGAAGTTAGACCCGATATTATACATGCACATACTCTTTTCCCAGCTAAAATGATTGATGATTTTGATATTCCTTTCATTTATGATGATAATGAACATTGGGGTAAATATGCACAACTTATTAATGAAATAACAAAATCCAAAGATTCTAAAAGTAAATTAGGAAGATGGTTAACTAAACAAATGAAAAAACGAGCGATACATTTATGGCCAAAATGGGAAAAAGAAGTAATATCCAAACATCCTACAATTACAGTTTCAGAACTTATTGCAAATGATCTAAAAAAAATCGGAAATACAAAAAATATTTTCCTAGTTCCAAATTTCCCTTTGGAGGAAGAGATAAAAAATGTTCCGTTTCCTAGGCTTAATAAAGAGATTAATTCTGTATATCAGGGAAGAGATGGTAACTCTATAGATATTTATCCGCATAAAAATATGGAAGGAATAGAAAATATATTTTTGGAAAATGATATAGGAAATTTAATTTTTATAGGATGGAATGCAGAAAATCGGAAAAAGATTTTTTTTAAAGGTCAATTTCCAAGAGAAAAAATGTTCATAGAAATGTCAAAATATGACATAGGACTACTACCATGGAAAAAACATTGGAGCCATCCTTATGTGA
>JAATVJ010000075.1 GCA_014523515.1 Nitrososphaerales archaeon TH1177
ATTTCTAAATCCCATTTTGCTAACATTTTCCATTTGAGAATAAAAATCCTCAATGGTCATTTTACCCCCTAACAGTCTTTTAGCTTGGTTTTCATCTGCTTCTAGTTCTAAGCTTTTTGCCATATCCAAAAGGGCTTTTATGTCACCCATACCAAGCAATCGTCCAACAAATCTTGTTGGTGAAAATAATTCTAAATCATCCAAACGTTCTCCTGTACCAATAAAAACGATCTTTGCTCCCGTAGCAGCTGATGCTGCCAACGCACCTCCACCTTTTGCAGTTCCGTCTAATTTTGTTATAACTATTCCTCCAATTGGAGCGGCATCATGAAATGCTTTTGCTTGACTATATGCTTGCTGTCCTATGGTTCCATCTATAACTAAAAGAACAAGATCAGGTTTGGTAACCTGATGTATTTCATTCATTTCCTCAAGTAATTCAGATTCTTGTTTGTGTCTGCCTGCTGTATCAATAATGATCACATCATATTCTTGAGAATCATAATGTTGTAAACCATTTTTTACTATTGAAATTGGATTCTTATTTTCTTCTTCTCCGTACACTTCAACTTTAATCTTTATACAGTTCATTTTTAGTTGAGTTAAAGCGCCAGGTCGCCAAGTATCTGCACCAATTATTCCCACTTTATACCCATGTCTTGAAAGCCATCTAGCAACTTTAACAGTACAAGTAGTTTTACCACTTCCTTGGATTCCTAACATCAATATTATATTTTTTTTACCAGGTTGAAAATGGAAAGAATCTTCTTCTTGCATGGATCGAGCTTTTTCTACATTAATAATTTGGTCACCACTATAACCCAAAAGAGAAGAAATTTCATTATATAAAATTGTAATAATATGGTCTTTTTTTGTTAAACCTTTAGGAGGCTGCTCATTCAATGCTCGTTCTTTAAGATTTTTTGTTATAGAAAGAACGAGCCTTACATTAACATCTGATTGTAATAATGATCTTTGAACATCTTTACATAGTGAATCTACAAGCTCTTCGTTTATATCAGATGCTCCAACTATTTTCTTTAAAGCACTTCTTAGGCCTGTTCTAAGATTATCTAACATTTACTTGTCTAATAAGACAATATCCGATATTTCTACTATACCTCGTTGTCCATCCCATCTTGTCTTTGATTCTCTAATTTCTAATCTTTTTTTGAAAATAGGACAATCGAGAACTAACGTTTCTGCTTCACCCCCTTCAAAAGATATGTTAAACCCATATTTCTTACTCAAGAAAATTAGGGTTTGCAGATTTGAAGGCGTTATATTAGTTCCAAGCCAATTAGCTTCAAGTCCCATTGCAGATACTCCAATAATTTGAATTATAAAATTATTAGCCAGTAATTTATTCATATAATCATACTGATCAATTTGCCATAATGGTGAAATTAGTTTTAAAGAGTGTTTTTTGCAAATTTTATTAAATTTATTTTTTTGGAAATTTGAACTTATTCCTCCATGAACAATTCCATTTATATGATATTCATTTTTTGCTTTTTCAATTAATTCATCTAACTCTTTGCATTCCTCATCAATAGAAGACGAAAAAATTTTTTTTGTGATAATAGGAATTTGTAATACCTGAGATTGGATTTTAGTAATCCAGATATTAGGATAATGGAATAAATAACTATCTTCTGAATAGGGAATCAAAGTTAATAGACATTTAATTGATAATCCCCATTGTTTAGCCAAATATATAGAAAAAGTGCTATCTTTTCCTCCAGAAAATAAACAAGCAACCTTCAAATACAAAATTCAAACCTATTACCTAGTATTTAAAATAATATCAAAAAAAGTCAAAAATCACATTTATATTCTTAAATATATTTAGAGGGTTCAGCTATTTCGGGAAATAGTCTTACTAATTTATCATGTTTTTCTAGAAAATTAAAGCCAATTTGAGTAGTCTTATATAATCCGGTAATTTTTGAGTATTCTATAAGGCCGCTTTTTATAGCCAATGAGAGGTAACGAATAACTTGAGAGTGAGATACAGATGCCTTATTCATTATAGCAGTTTGATATTCCCAATTATATTTTGCACAACGAAGAATAGATGCGATCACTTCTATATCTGCACGATTTCTCATTTAATTCAAGAATCCTCCATTTTTTATCATTAGGTCTAAATTACTTTAGATAAAAAATCATTTGACAATTAATCGAGACAAAATGGTATGTAAATTTATAACTATTATTGTTTTTTTATAGGTAATTAACACCTCAGTAACTCATAATCTTCTTCATATACAATGTATCAGACGGCTCTTCCTATACTTCATCGGTGTTTGAATTGGTTATTATTATTTTTATTTTACAAATATTAATAAAAACATTTGCAAGTGTATTAGTAAATCAGAATTCTATAACTTTTCATTTTTATTATCCTTAGTTTTTTAATAAGCTATGATATCTGCTAGAATAGTAAAAACAAACGATCCTCTTGTTATTGAAGATATGACCATTCCAAAGCCAAAGAATGCCCAAGTTTTAGTTAGAGTAAAAGCAGCAGGAATTTGCCATAGTGATTTGCATTTATGGGAAGGTGGTTATATGGGCGCAGGAGGAAAATTTATGAAAGTGGAAGACAGAGGAGTACATTTCCCTTTAACTCCTGGCCATGAAGTTTCTGGAATTATTGAGGATATAGGAGAATCAGTTCTATATTTTCAAAAAGGCGACAAAGTATTAGTATATCCTTGGATAGGTGATCAGATATGTCGTTCATGTAAAGCAGGTGATGAGCATTTATGTGAAGCACCCCAAACTCTAGGAATATATCAAGATGGTGGTTACTCAGATTTGATCTTAGTTCCTAATTACAAGTACCTTATTAAATTACAAGAGATAGATTTTAACTCATCTGCTTCTCTTGCTTGTTCCGGATTAACCGCATATACTGCAATTAAAAAATCTTCAGCAATGCCTGGAGAAAATTTAGTGATTATTGGTGCAGGTGGATTAGGACTTATGGCAGTTCAAATTGCCAAAACTATAACAAATGCTACTATCATAATTATAGATGTAGATGATGAAAAATTGAAAGAAGCCAAAAAATTGGGAGCAGATATAACAGTAAATTCTATGTCTTCGGATCCCGTCAAGGCAGTCAAAGATATAACTAATGGAAAGGGGTGCGAAGTATTAGTAGATTTTGTAAATAATAATAAAACTGCTCCAACAGCTATCGAGGTTTTAAGAAAGAGAGGAAGATATATTATGGTAGGCCTATTTGGAGGTTCCTTAGAATTAAATTTGCCCCTTGTTCCGCTTCGAGCTTTTAATATAACCGGAGCATATACTGGAGGATTTAATGATTTGGTAGAATTGGTATCTTTATTTAGAGCTGGCAAAATCAATTCAGTGGTATCTAAACAATATAAATTACAAGAAGCCAACAAAGCTTTGGAAGATTTAAAAAACCGTAAAATTATAGGGAGAGCTGTTTTTAATCCATAAATTTTTGTATCCCGCGAGCAGGATTTGCTCCATAA
>JAATVJ010000076.1 GCA_014523515.1 Nitrososphaerales archaeon TH1177
AACAAATTATGAGAAAGCCTGTTGATAAAAAGGAATTTACAAATACTGTAACAAAGCTGTTTAAGTAATAAAAAATTTTATTTTATTATCATTATTGCGATATAAAGTTAATCTTTAAATATCATTCATTTTTTAGTTTAATACAATTTCATATATCTTGGTTGTATATAAACAATAATGATAATATTATATTATAGATTTAGTGACTGAATAACAGAATAATTTTTATAATGACGAAACTTAAAGTGTACAAAAAGAAACTCTAAATTTATAAATCTGGCAGATTTAGTAGGAGAAATTAGTAGTTTGGGCATAGTGTAAGCGTTACAAAAGTACTATAACTTACCGCTTGAAAAGGAAGCTAAAAGTATAGTTACAGGATCTAGTTTTCTGCAGTTCTTAAATAAATTATTTCAAATTCAAGTATTCACTGCAGATATTATAAATTTAGAAAGTGCAAGTCATAGTAAATTTTATATGCTGTCTATATCTGGAACATGGGATGAAATCATAAAATTACAATAATCTATGCATAATAAATAAATTTATTATATATAATTATGTGATTGAGAAGAAAGTCCAAAATTATTTAAATATTTATACTATAAAGAAAAGTTGTTGTTTTCTACTATGTCATACTTTTTAATTATTGCCCTTTATACCTTGTGCAACAAGAATAGAATAACATCCAAGACCGCATTTTTCACATATAGGTTTCAATCCTTTATTGTTTGCACTTCCAATGCAACAAGGTTGCTTCACTCTTCCCATATGATCTAGCGAAAGTATTGCCCATGACGGACATTGTACAGGAGTTGTCCCAATACCTCCCCAATTGCCTTTCATTAAAGATATTTGTTTTTCGGTATTTGCTACATAATCTGGATAAGATCTCTTTAGTGACATTATCTCATCTACTATCTTGTTGCGTATATTCCCAAAAGGTAGCCACAATGGATCATCTTTTGTAAAAGGAGTATGAAATTGGAAACCTATTTTATTGACTTTACCTCTCCATTCTTGTGCAAGAGGTATGACTGTTGAATAGTTAATAGAATTAATAGTCATAGTAATCCATATGTCTTTCCAAGCAGGCTTTCCATTACGCTTTGGTTGTTTTTCAATGTAATCAAATATATTTTTACGTGTTTTTGCATAAGATCCTTTTCCTCTAATACTCTCGTGAATTTCTTCTGTTCCATCAAGTGATATCCAATAAAAATATAGATTCTCAAATCTTTGAAGAGGAAAAGTTCCATTGGTAACAACACATACTCTTCTAGGCATTTCATCACAAAATATCTTTATTATATCAGGTCTAAGCAAAGGCTCACCGCCTACCAATGTAACTACAAAGATACGTTGTTTTTTAAATTTCTCTTTTATTATCTTTTTCCAATCTCCAATATCAAGATCTTGTTCATCATTTTTTCGGTTAAGCCACCAGTAGCAGTGAGAACAATGTAAATTACAAACATTATTGACATCTACAGAACCATATATTGCTGGTTTGGAATGAAATAGTTTTATGCTTATGATATTTTTAAACATTTGCAGATAAAATGGTATTTCACGTATTATATCAGTAAATCCACGTCCATAAATTAGATCAACCACATTTTTAATGGTATTTACAAATAGATAAATATATTTATAAAATTATAATATTATAATTGTACAGTTAGATTGAATAATAAACTATAGCAGATATTATTTTATATGAATGTATAAATACATTGAACAGACCTGGATGCTAGCCATAAGAAAAGTGTGATATATTTATAATATAAAATGAAATAGAAATTGATTTGTCCATATAATATAGATATTATATTATAGATATTATATCATTCAAATCAAATAGATATAATAATTATAAGTATGTATATAGATATAATCAATTCGCTCTTATTAACAAATGTTTCAGCCAAGCTTAAAGCTGCATAACACCTAATTAGGATGTGTTTACTTTAACCACATCTCTTCCTGATGAAAGTTGGTGTACCAGTTTACTGAGAAAGGTTCGATGGAAAGACTACAT
>JAATVJ010000014.1 GCA_014523515.1 Nitrososphaerales archaeon TH1177
GTACTCTGTCATAGCGTAGTGACAATCAATTGTTATTGAGGTCATTTGCAATTGATTAACTAGGCTATGACAATAATTAATTATCTCAAATTATTAAATAATATAATAGTAATATGAATGCAACAATCTAATACAGACAGACAGACAAATCTTTACATCACCATAGGCTTCTACATTGTTATAATGTTCTCCTTAAGAAGAAAATGACTTTTATAAAAAGTTTATTTTTAGGATAATTTTAAAAAATTGTTTTTATATTATTAAATATAATGATATTTGAAATGGCTGAATATTCATCTAAAAATTCTGATGATTATAAAAGAGAATTAGATAAACTAACATCTACTACTAATACAATAGATCAGCCTACTACTTCTGAAAAGATTAATCCTGATGAAAGAGACACTAAAGAATCAGAAATTCAAGGAAGAAAAAGTGAATCTATTAAGGATAAAATATTTAGGATAATATCAGAATTTGTACAAGAAACAAAAAGTGAAGATAAAGAAAAAGGATCATCATTTGGTATTAAATCAATAATTTTAGGGTTATTTGTTTTGATTGGATTTATTATCCTTGTATATTCGATATTTGTAGCAGTTGTAGGAGAACCTTTAACATCAACAGCAGATACTATATTTATTGCTGCATTAATAGGGTCATTTACTTTGATAGGAATAATTGTTAGTCTTTTATTCTTAAAGCCTATAAAATCGCTATAGCCTAATAATAATAATATTATTATTATTAATGGTTTGACCAATAGGCTATGGCCTTAAAATATACAATCATTTTTTCTTTTAAATGATATACATCACTATCTCCTAATGATATATTTAACAAGAGATCAAAAGTCTCCATAGAATAAAATTTGAAGTTTTATGTTAGGTTAGTATTGTTTACAATATTATAACTTCTAGAATGCTGTAAATAAATTATTTTATTTTTTATATATTATATTTAACTAAGTAGATATTAGCAACAAAAAGAATAAAGAAATTTTCCAATTCTACAGTAGTAGTTCAAACTACTTATCATAGTTATATTATATAATACAATAAAGATAGTGTCTAAATAATTAAAATTATAGGATAACAAATAGTATTGATTATTAGATTCAATAGCAATAGTTATGGAATAATCTATCAATAACGATTCTTGCATCTTATTGGTCGACTATGAAAAAGATAATATAGATTTATTTTGTGAATATTCGACATCGAAGGGATTCAATACAATATTATTTCAAATCCTATTGAAGCAATAGAATATCTTTATCAAAATATTAGCAATTGTTCTTTAGTTATTGCAGATTATAAAATGCTACAAATGTCTTGGACAGATTTTATAAAAAAAGATAAGGGAGAAAGATACTGATTGCAAAATAAAAACCCTAATAATTAATCCTTATATAAAAATAACCTTCCTTTTGGTAAATCATTTCTTATGACGATTTTCTAAAATCTAGAAAAGCCTGTATATCTGATAGATTGAAAAAAAGAAGTTCAAGAATTACTTTCCGTTAATATTGAACAAAAAACATGATAGTAAAAAAAAGATAATATTGATTTTGATTTAAATTAGCAGTTCAACTTATTAGATGATATGACAAAGGACATTACAATTGTCTTTAACCTTAATAAATAATATTGCCTATCTAACTAGAGTTAGTTATCATGTCTATATCTTATAAAGCAAAAATATTGATAATCGATGATGACAAGGATACAAATAATCTATTTAAAATATACTTAGAACATGACTGCTTTCAAGTTGATTCTTATACAGATCCTGTAGACGCATTATACTGTTTTAAAAAAGGTAAATATGATTTGGTTTTACTTGATTTAAAAATGCCACAGATAGATGGTATTGGAATGTTTCATGCATTAAAGAACAGGGATGATAAAGCAATTATATGCTTGACTACAGCCGATATATCATATTTGAAACAATTAAAAGAAAAAATTCCGAATATTGAAAAATATGTAATATACAAACCAGTCTTATTGAGAAATTTAAAAGATAAAATTAATGAATTAGTTTTGGAAAAAAGTGGTAATGCTGTTAATAACAATAATAGTGTGATTGAAAACAATTTTATATTATAGTTGATTCTTTGATTATATCCTAAAAATAGAGTCATTATATTTAGTATACTTTTTAAAGACTGGACAATATTTCTTATAATAGCTACATCTTTTTTGGTTTATAAATTCTCATAAATTTGTAATTATCGATACAATAATAGACCGTGTTAATTTAACCAAATAGTTTTAGCTGTGAATGTCCTATCTCTAATCTATCATGGTCATTAGATTATTTGAAAGAAATAAAGAACATTCACAGTTATTGTAATGTATTCTCTTTATCTATACTTTCTTGGTCTAGTCTACGTAATACTTCTAAAGCGTTAGTCATCTTTAAGGATGAAAAAAGAAGCCATGTTGCTGTATGGAACTGAATTCAGAGGTTTGGTTCTTGCCAGATCTATAACAAAAGGAAAAAAGTTTCAGCATTAATTAGAGATGAAACTGTTATACAGATTGGTAATCAACATTTTTGGTTATGGATCTGTATTGAACCAGTACACAGTTCTGTGCTTGGAATTTACATTTCAGAGCAGAGAAATATGCTTGTTGCTGAAAAATTCATTAGATCATTAGTAGATAAATATAGAAAACATATTGTATATACAGATGGAGGTACATGGTATAATGAAGCATGCAGTGTAATTGGATTGAAATATTATTTAAATTTGCCATTTGAAAAAAGTTTTATGGAAAGGGTCAATCAGTATTTCAAAGATAGAACTGAATTTTTGGTGATTATTATCCATATTTTGTTAAGAAGATGAAGAAGAATAATTGTGATCTATCATATGTATACAATTGGATTAAATTATTCATCTATTTGTATATTACAACAATTAGAAATAAAATACTATTTATCAGATGATGTGTAAAACTTAAGTTAACGGCGTTCAGAAATATAACTAATTGTATAATAAAAGCCTTGACATAAATAACCTATATAATTTTCTGCTATTAAAATAGATTTTATTAAAATTAATAGTTAATAGATCTTTATCAATTTTAAAAATTAATAAAAAATGATTTATAGAATTATTTAAAATTCTATATTATTATTTTGTCTTCTAATTTTTTAGTTGTCGTCTTCGCCGTCGTCGCCGTCTTCGCCGTCTTCGCCGTCGTCGCCGTCGTCGCCGTCTTCGCCGTCGTCGCCGTCGTCGCCACTAGGCTTTGCTTCGCCACTAGTCGTTGCTTCGTCAGCAGTCGTTGCTTCGCCGCCGGTCATGTTGCCGCCGGTCATGTTGCCGCCGGTCATTCCTTCGCCGCCAGTCATTCCATCCATGTCGTCACCTTCGCCTTGTGCTAATACACTAACAAATGCTGCTGGTATTCCTGCAATTAAAGCAAATGCAAGAATTGATGAGATTATCACTGTATGAATTTTTGAATCCATTAAAATTTTTAGGGTAATATACTATTTAAATAATTCATAGAATTTATATCTATACAAAACTTCTTTTCTACTTCTTCCAATCATCTACTCAAATACTCATATCTACATTATCTTTTTTTATAAAATTCTAAAATTCTTTTGTGGAATATTACTTTTCTGCATATAATAGTGAAAAGATATTTTATTTGAAATAGATTAACATATATAAAAAAACATATTGTCGTAAATATATGATACTGCAATTAGTGTTGTATTATTTTCATGATCTCATGTAAATTCTTTATTGATACACTAAGAGCCTATCCCAAAAATAGATAGGAATATAGCTCGTTTGTTTCTTATCCTATCTGATAATGCTTAAGAGTAAAAAGTCTGTTAAAACAATCATACGCATTCCAGATGATCTATGGAATGAAATTAAAAATATTTTGCCAGATGAAAAGCCAGAGAACACCATAGGTCGTCCAATTGTTCCATATAGAAAAGTGTTTGATGGTATCATGTTTATCCTGAGGACTGGATCTCAGTGGAAAATGTTACCCAAAGAGTATGGTTCTGGTTCCACATGTCACAGAAGATTTCAAGAATGGAGAGAATCAGATATATTTGATAAATTATGGACAAGATTGCTACAAATATACGATTTAAAGAAAGGA
>JAATVJ010000077.1 GCA_014523515.1 Nitrososphaerales archaeon TH1177
CTTGTATAACATAGCCAAGCGATAAGTCATTATAATATGATTTATGGATCCTATTTTATTGGACATTATTAGAATAACAGGTACATTTATTATAGATGCCAAATCTGCTACAAAAAAATTTTTGCTCAATGGAACCATTAATCCTCCTATTCCTTCTACTATTGTAAATTCATGTCTTTTTTCAATTTCTTTATATTTACTTAAAATTTCTTCAACATCAATATCTTCATTTACTTTTAATATTTTTTTGGCTAGATAAGGTGCAGTAGGTATTGAATAGAAATATGGATTTATTATATCATCATTGTCTTTACTAGAGCTTGCCTCTTTTAATATTTTAGCATCATGGGATTTAAAATCTTTTGAATATGTTTTAATACCTGTTGCAAAGGGTTTCATTACCCCTATCTTAATCCCTTTTCTAAAAAGTAAATTTCCTAAACCTCCTGAAATAGTAGTTTTTCCTATTTCTGTATCAATTCCAATGATGAATACGCCTTTAATTCTCATAAATCTTCAATAATGTCTATCATAATTATGTATAATAAAATTTTTAAAAGAGCAAAAATATGATTTATTTTATATTATATTGTCAAAATAGTTATTTTGTTAATTATTCTTCTTTTTTTTCAAATAAAAGAAGTTACATTGATTGAAAATAAAAATAAAAAAATTAAGGAAAGTAATAATATTTATATTTTCTCTTTTTAGGGTACAAATTTGAAACCTGTATGTTTTATATCTTTTAAAAATTTATCAATGTCTACTATTATATTGAAAAAAGGAAGGACGTTTGAATTCGCATTTTGTATATTAGTATTATTAATATTAACGTTCTCTTTTTCAATAAAATAATTACTGTTTTCATCCATTTTTTTATTATCAGTGAAGAGAATATGTGATTCTTCGTCTTTTTTATTTTTATAGATAACATAATTTCTATTTCTAGAATTAATATCAAGTGGCGTAGGTGAAACTATCCAAACATTTTCTCTATCAATTGGAATATTATTATGTAATCTATCAATATAGTTAATGGTTGATGCATCCTTATCAAATTTCATTATTAAACTTTTCTTTGGACCTTTATTCAGGCTTTTGAGATCGGGAATAACCAAATCAATTTCTACATCTTTTAACATTATTTTTCTCTGCGACGGAAGCGAAGTTATTGTCAATAGAAAATGTAAAAAAGCTTCACATAATAGAGATAGTGATTTTTCAGAATCATTGTAATTATCATTATAGAGCATTTCTTTATCTTTGTTTTTGTATCTTAATTCTATTGTTTTAGAAATTATTTCTTTTATTTTAGGAACTGATGAATTTATATTACTTTGAAATTCAATTTGAAGAGACTCTTTTCCTAAATCATTTAAAACCGAATATAAATCATTTTTAATACTCATGCTATTATCGTATATTGATACGTTTATTAAATATCTTAATGTAAAAAAATCATGGCAAAGATTGCAATTATTCTTTTATTGATTTCTCTTGGATTGCTAATAATTTACGGTATAGATGTAATGGTTGCATCACAATCTGAAAAAGATGCAGTTACAGGAGAAGGAGGACAAGGTTTCCTCCCACTAAATGAAGCTGTACGAGGAAGTATTTTTGGCGTCGGAGCGGTTGCATTATCTATAATAGGATTTGCACTTGGTCGAAAAGAACCAAGCAAGGTAATACCTATACTATTATTTATAAATGGAGGATTGATCATTTTGGGATTACTTATTGTAATGGCTATGGCTAATTTCCAAGTTGATCAAAAAACCATGCGAACAATCGGTTCAACAATGCTAACGGGAGGAATATTAATCGGATTAGGAATAGCCAAAATTGTAATAGACAAGAAAAAATTAAGTTCCAAATAAATTTTTCTTGGGTCATTTATTTTAGTAATTAAATATTATTTTCATACATAATATAATATGGTTGCAATTAATATCAAACAAACAAACAAAAAAAACAATAAAATGTATCTGTTATTTTTTAATTCTAAAACAAACAAAAATGTAATTTTTGTTTATTTTCTTTAAAAATTAAATTTCTTTAATCAAAAACTATTACATCTAATGCTATTGCGTCAGATAACAGGTCTAGATGTCTTGTTGCAACAATATACCCATTTTTGATCTCGTTTTGAGCAATCCATCTATTCGATGATGAAAAAAGCCGTTCTTTTCTAATTCGTTTTTCTAATTCTTCAACGTCAAGTTCTATTTCTTCGATTTCTTGAGTATCATTGTGTTTTGTCATTAATATTATCTTTCTTACTAAAACTCTGTTTCCAAATCTTTGAGAATAATCACGTGCGCTCTCATCAATGTCATGCAATTTAATTTTCATTTGGTATTTATTTAAGGCATCTCTACTAGTCAAAAGTCTTTCATCTACAAATCGATCGTAGCTCAATAAAAAGAAAATATCCAAATACATATATTAATTAAACTTATTTAAAAACTGAAATTCATAGAAGATTTTATTATCGATAAATCCACATTTTTTTATTCTGACCAAATTTCCTTTAAGGCTAGCTTTCGCTTGTTTCTCTTGATCAACCGAAAGAGATCCGAGTAGTATTATTTCATTTATATCTACTAATATCATTAGTGTATTATCATTATTGTTATTATTATTCATCATTTTTGAGACAAATATTTCTAATATCTTTCCATTTTTATTATTACAGTCTTCTAAAGAAAGCGTCCCCAAACATAATCTACAATTATCAGATGGAGGCCAAATATTTTTTTTACATTTCTTGCAATAAGGAAGAACAAAATTTCCTCTTTGAATATTTTCAATAAAATTTATATAATTATTCTTCATATTTTCTATGTATTCTCTATTTTGTGTAGGTATCTATAAGTTCCAACACACCTATATTTTTTTTGAGAATATTTATTTTTCTAAAATAAGAACAGAGGCTGACGTTCCAGCTGCTGCTAAATTGTGTACTATTCCTTTATTAGAAACAGAAGATTTTTTTAACTGTTGTAGTTTATGACTACTTCTTCCTATTAATTGTTCAAAGACTTCTACAGTTTGTGCAATTCCAGTAACTCCTATTGGATGACCACATCCTATTATTCCACCCCTCATATTAACGGCTATATTATTTTGATTAACAAATTTTCCTCCTTCTCCCTTTTTAACAAACTCAAGATCTTCATATCCCATTATCTCCAAGATAGAAAATGCATCATGAATCTCTGCTATATCAATATCTTTAGGGGATATTTTGGCCATTTTATATGCTTGGCGTGCTGCAATTTTTGCTGGTCCCTGGTCAAAGATGTCCATGAGCGAATTACCAAAACTTGCTGAATTGGTTTGTTGTCCAATTCCTTTTATGAGAACTGGAATTAGTTCACCACTATTTTTTTTGTTATGTATGACTTTAGATTTAAAAAATGGAATTTTTTCTTCTGCTACAAGTAAAATAGAAGAACTACCTTCACAAATAGAACAACACTCTAATAACTTTAGAGGCTCTACAAGGATTCTTGAGTTTAATACCTGTTCTAAATTTATAGTTTTATTTTTATTAAATGCAGTTTTATTCTTATTTGCCTTCAAATAATTATTTACAGGAACCGTACATATTTGCTCTTCTGTCGTTTCGTA
>JAATVJ010000078.1 GCA_014523515.1 Nitrososphaerales archaeon TH1177
TAAGAAGGTAAAATTATAGTACTTATATCTTTAGAACCAAAAAGGAACATCATTCCAATTGAGAAAATTATTAATGAATTTACTATTTTATGTACCTTCGGAATTTTTTCGGCTATTACTAGAAATACTATTGCAAAAAATACTCCTCCAAATTGTAAGTTTGAATTCAAAAGAGTATACACGATAGGATTGAATGGTGGATTTATTTTAATGGAAGATAAAATATCTAAAATTGCAGGATCATTTAAAAAATAATATAATAGAACCTCATATTTAGTCATAAAAAAATTAATGGAATACTGACTAAAATCCAGTATTTGATTTTACCAATATTTCGGGAATATTGTTTTAACATGAAGATAGTTACAAACCATAATGCTATGAAAGATATAATGGAGGTTATGTCATATAAGTTACTTAAATAAATAGACAAGTCAGGATTTATGTTGAAAAGAGATGCAAATATTGCACGACATGATATGGGTTTTATTATATCACTGTGTGTTGATAAAGCCTGTGTTACATATACTAATCCGATAATAGTATTGAGTATAAAAAAAGAAATTGCAATACCATATAGCAAAACAGAATAATTAGGAGAAAGCGAAAACCATCGCAATAGTTTAATTGTTAAAATGGATAAAAAACCAATAGATGATAAAAATGAAGTATATACAATTACAAAAATAAAGAAATTAGAATAGTTAGAATAAAGAATCATTTGTCCATAAATTGTTAATAAAGTTATAGATAGTAAAGACTGAACAATCAATACTATAAAATAATAATATTTGTTCAAGTTTGACGTGATATTCTTTACAATATTGAAGAGAACAATATTGCTTATTATGAAAATAATTGAATAGATCAAATATAACTCAGTATTTGAGATATTGAATATCCTACTGCTTCTAGGAGTGCAAAATATTGTCAAAGAACTATCCATTATAATTATTATCAACATAGATACGATAAGCATGAAAATTGATTTATTGTTGGATAGTAATCTAATTTTACTCACGCTTTAATATTATATTCTATAGCCTTTTTTAAAAAACTTTCACAAGAATGTTGTTAGCATTAAATATAATACCATATCTAGCAATAATTTATGCATTGAATACCATGAGCGGGACTCGAACCCTTATCCATCAAATGTGGGTTCTACAATCAACTATTAAAATATATTCAAACAAATTGAAGATAATTCAATATTATTTCTATTTTAGAATTCTATTCATTGTAAAAGAAATATAATTATTATTTGTTATGAACATGATTTTCATATGAAGAAATCAATGTCAAAATATTATTATCTTGATCCTTAATTTGAGACATTATTCCGCCCTAAAACAAGAATTTATTAGAGGAAATATAAATAAAGATCAATATGAGATATTAAAAGAAAACATAGCTGACGTTCTAAAAGATTTGATATCTAAAAAAAAATACTACTGATAAATAGTATCCGAAAGATGATAATACAATACCAAATTTTAATATCTGAAAATTGATTTTTTAGATAATAATTTTAATATGTTAATTGATTCATTTCTGAATATGCAAATGGTAGGATCTTTAACGAGTTGCATATAATAAAATACAATTATAAATGATTTCTTTTTTATAATCTGGTATTTTTAAAATAAAAAAATTTTGAAATTTTTTGATGTATTAGAATCAGTTACTACTGACTTGCAGTTACATTTTCTTCAACTAGGTTTTTAGCATGATATTTTAACATTTTTTGTAATATTTCTGCACCAATATATCCTTTGAAAGTTTCTTTCAAGTCTAGGTTGGATATGCCTTCAACTACAGCAGCAAACCTTGGATGCTTTGTTATGATTTCGGTTGCTTTTGCCTGAATTTGTTCATCTGTCATTGTTTCTGCCATTGGTGAACTACTAGTTTGATTGGTTACATTTTCTTCAACTAGGTTTTTAGCATGGTATTTTAACATTTTTTGTACAGCTCCAGCAGCAATGTAGTTTTTGACAGTTTCTTTTAAGTCAAGAAGGGGTATTGCTTCAACAATAGCAGCATATATTGGATGCTTTATCTTGAATTCTGTTGCTTTTGCCTGAATTTGTTCTTCTGTCGTAGTGTCGTCTACAGTCTCGGTCTGTGCAACTATATTTCTAGGAGTAGATGCAAGTATTGCAGCACTTATTAAAAGAATTACTAAAGTTAGGGCAATTGATATGTTTTTCATTGTGAAAGCAGTTATATAATTATATTATAAAAAGTTATTGTTTATTTTTCCTATAGAAAATAAATTTGTCTGTTTTTTAGTAATTAAAATAAGTTAAATTACTTGAGTAATGCATCATAGATAAGTACATTATTAAGTTAACTATAAAAAGTATCAGTTGTCTTCTTTTTTATTACTAAAACATTAGACTATTATTTTAACACTAAATAGATAGATACCCTTTTAAATATGCTTTGAAAATGAAACTTATTCTGAATGAAAACAGTATCTGAAAAGAACGTATCTAAAGGCATTAGAATTTTGCAGATAATAGTTGGAATCATTGCTATAGCTCTATCAATTGCAGTAATAATAAATCCTGGATTTGGCATTGAAATTCTTGTCTTTCTACTTTCAATTACATTATTCGTGGTAGGAATAGAAAGAGTATCGATAGGCTTCTTGCCATATATTACAAAATCATCTACTAGAATTAGTAATATTGTATTAGGTGGTTTAGCAATTGCATTGGCAATTATAGTTATAGCTTTCCCCATCTTTACAATAGGATTATTGGTTACTTTACTTGCTCTTGGTCTTCTATTTATAGGGATTGCAAGAATAGTTCATGGAGTTATAGATAAGCAGACCTCAAAGTGGTCAAGAGTTTTGCTTGTTGGAGTAGGAGTATTATCTATAGGCATATCATTAATGGTATTTATAAATCCCTTGTTAGGCATATTTATTCTGACATTTATGTTAGCAGTTAACCTTTTGATAATAGGAATAGAAAGTATTGTACATGGAGTATCAGGTAAAAGGAATATAGCGACTTCTGCATCTACATCTACCAATTAATTCGCATGGTCAATAAATAATAGAAAAAGATATCTCTATTTTTATCTATATAATGCAAAAATTAGAAACAATATAATCCTATTTAAAAATGGAGATGAAATAGTCTTATGTTAACATGACTTTCAATTCAGTAAGAGAATAAAAAAAAGTATTATTTAATAATAAATTATTGCTTAAAAAATTCTAGTGTCTAATACTGAAACTAGTTATAATAAATTTATATATTTGACAAAAATACTTTAATAATAATTATTATGAGTCATTCATACAGAACTAAAGTAAAATTAACAACATCATTAAATACACATAATAGAATTAATAATAAAGTATCTGTTGTTACTAATACCTTTTTAAATTGTAATACTTGCGGAAACAGTATTCAGAAAAATCCAATCTTATGTTATATCTTCATAGACTATTTTTGTAGTGAAAAATGCCATGTTCAAAAACATAAAATAAATTCGGAAAAGATTGGTGATGTAAATTAAAATATTGGTTTGGTATATTTTAAAATAGTATTGATGAAAAAATTCAATAATATAAAATCAAAAATAATTCCTTATGGTTTTTCATTATTTTCAATTGCTTTTGTTGGTTATCTATTGGTAAATGCAATCAATCACTATCTTTCTAAATAATTATTCTAATTTCTATTATTATATTCTATCATGAAAATCATTTAAAAAAATTGTTATAATTTTAAATTAGAAATGCAAGAGTGGGACTCGAACCCTGCAACTACATTCGCGGGTTTATACAACTATAGATAATATATAGATAATAATTAGAGCTATGAATTGTTGATTTCATAATACAGGATCAACGTGAAGCATAAAATATTATCGCATAATCGTATAGTCTCCACTATTCAATTTTACGTTACCTGGAAACAATATTTTAGGATTACCTGCACATACTACAACTCAAAGCAAGGAGAAAGAAAGAGAAGGAGACAGATAATAAGAAATAGCCAACAAAATGAACGACATATATAGTTAGTATTATTAGTTATCTATCTATTTGAGGAGTTAATATATCATCTTTTAACAAATCAGGTATTTTACATAAATACTCATTTATGCATTTATACTAACTATTAGTGATGAATTAACTTAAGAATATTGTAGATTATACTTAGATCGGCATCAACTTCGGTACTTACAAGAAGTAGATGTTCATTATCAACCGGTATTGTGAAGCGTTTAACCTTTTCATATTCAGTCATTGAAAACCTTCCTTTTCCAATCCTACTTTCCATTGCGTTGCGTAATTTCCATCTATTCCATGCTTGTAGAGCTGATTCTTTAGTTTGATCTGAAGAGAGTAGGCTTCTTATACCTTCACGTAAACCACCATATTTGATTTCACCAGTCCTATCGCATATAGCAGCAAAACGAATCTTTTGATCTAGGTCAAAAATATCTTTACACAACCTACTATAATCCATATGATTATCAATAGAATGACTAGCTATAAAAGTTATTTTTGATAGGGGCTTAGAGGAAGTTCAAGCAGAGTTAGTGTATTATGACGAAGTTACACCATAATGACTGGAATAGGAAACAATCGTAATTTTACAACCTCTTCTCCTTATACATTACAGATTTGGCTGATGGAATGACTCCACGAGTAAGACGCCTGGAGTGGGACTCGAACCTCGAAGCAGTAGTTCGGAGTTTATATCAGTTAATAAACAAAGAGTCTATCTCTGTTACTCTTTACCTGATTCCTATTTTATTTTGATAAATGTGATAGTCTAATCAATAACATGTATAAGTTCTGATA
>JAATVJ010000079.1 GCA_014523515.1 Nitrososphaerales archaeon TH1177
ATGTTTTATATTCATATTTTCTAATTTTTGGTGAATTATTCTTGCTCCTATGTGAAGGTTGAATTCATCCTTGGTTCCACAATCTAGGTATATGAGGTTTAATTTTTTGAGATTACGTTGATAATATTTTATCATGTTAACAGGATCCCATTTTTTCCACATTTTCCATATATCGTCAATTAATTCACCGGTTTCAACATCAAAAGGAAGTCTGACACCTAATTGTGATGTTGTATCAGGAGAATAATGTGCTGCCATACCTAAAATATTCAAGGCCACAAAATCTTTTTTTTGTTTTTTATTGGCTTTATTCCAGAATTGATCAAACCAATTTTTGATTCCTCCCGCTTCTTTAAAACTTGTATAAGCGCTAGGAAAGTCTGGTATATAACAATATTCAAATGCTGCATCTCCAGAATGACAAGCAATGGCCTTGAAAATTTCAGGATGGCGCATTCCTAAAACAAGGGAGCCATATCCACCTGAAGACTTGCCCCACAAGCCAAATGAAGAAATATTGTAGTTTTTTTGTATGAATGGGACAAGTTCATTAATGATATAATCTTCATATCTTCCTGTTGCTGTGGAATTTATATATTGATTTCCTCCAAATTTTGTAAAACAATCTGGAATAACCAAAATCATAGGCCCACATTTATTTTCAGAAATTAATCTATTCATTCTTTCTTCTATGTTTTCGCTAAGAGGATCTAAATTGAAAAAAGTTCTACCATTACCACCAAAGCCTGAAAGACCAAAAGCGGCAGGGAATCCTCTGGATTGACTTTGGGAATAATTAGGGGGAATATATACTATAATCTCCCTATTATATGGATCTTTCAATGGGTTAAATTTTAATACTGAACTTTCAAAATTATGAATAATAATTTTTCCCTTGGTGATTCGCACTTTGAATACTATTATTTTCCTGTATATATAACATTCAAATTTAAACCTAAAAAAATTATTTAGCTAAAATTAATTTGAGATTTAAAAAATTAACTTATATTGATATCGTTATAGAATTTTATGCTTTTTTGATTTTTATATCGAGTTTATTAACAAAGGAATAATATATGAGATATTTGTATTTTATTATATAATTAATAAATAGATCATTTAGGATTGAAATGAATAAGTAATTTTTCTACAACAAATTTATATATTTATTTGGGATTTTTAATTATTATTTAAATAAAAATATTCTATTTCAAGTATTTTCAAGCTAAAAATATGAAGCTAACCTTTTTTTATCAATATGACGTATGAAATGTAATAAATAATTTCTAATCCATTTTACTTCCATATATTTTGTATATTCTTCCTGATGTACTAGAAATATAGTTCCATATATCTTTATGTATAGGGCATTCATCAAATCTATCTTTTTGATTCATATCCATAGAATCATATACAAATTGCCCAATTACAATTTGATCGGGTTCTGCGAGTGAAGTCATTTTAACTGCTATGCTTATTGTATATCCTAAAATGTCTATAATAGGCTTTTTTGTTATTATCTTTTCAGTTTTATATTCTATTAGATTTGTTTCCCAACCATATTGGACAACAACACTTTCTCCCACATCTATTCCTATTCTAGCATGAATTTCAGGGTAGTCATATTGACTTAAAATAGGATTAATTCCGGATCTAATTACTTTGACCATGGAAATTGCACAATTCACTGCATTAATACATGGGATTTTGTCGTCTTCTTTTTTTTCTGATTTTACTAAAAAAAAGGCTAGTACTGCATCACCTATAAATTTCATTATGTACCCACCATATGAAGCTATTAAAATAGACATCTCTTGAGTGAAAGCCCGTATAATATCTGCTAATCGATTAGCAGATAAATTCATAGAAAGTTTAGTAAATCCAACTAAATCTACATGTAGAATAACAAGCCTTGTTTTTGATTCAAGTAAATTTTCTAATATTTGTCTAGAATCCTCTGATGAAAGATTAAATTCTTTTGCTTGTAAGGCAGACCATGTTCGTGATTGAGCATTCTTAATTAATTCATTAATGTCTATTATAGAATCAAGATAGAATTCTGCTAGAGAAGAAGGAGATTCATCTATTTTTTTACTCGACTGTCTTTGCTCCTCAAAATTTATTATATTATGAATTTCTTCTATATCTAAATCTGTTTGAAATGCAATTACTTCAAATGGAATGCCTGACTTGTAAAGGTTCAGAACTGTTTGTTTTTGTTCAATTGATATAACTTTTCACCTTTTATAAATTATATATGATAAATACTGTATTATTGTATTATAAATGTAAATTAGTTTTTGTAACGGTTAACAATTTAAAATGATTTTATAATGGAATCCTAAATATCTCTTTCTGTTCTATTGATGACCATGCTCCCATTCCTTGACCTTCAGCGTTTGTTCCTATAATCTCACTTACTATAACTTCTTTAGCAGCCATTGGAGGCCATGTCATAGCTACATATTCTCCAATTTCTCCAGCTTTTTCTAAAGATGCCATAGAGATATTTTCTTTATTGATATTTTTTTCTATCAACATACTTTTGACTTTATCAAAATTTTGTCTAATTCCATGAACGATTACATAAATTTTTTTATCATTATTTAATGTTGTCATTTAATTTTCTACAGAGATAAAAATATAAAAGCTTAACTTTTGATTACATTAGTAAGATTAGTTTATAATATATAAACCTTATTTATAGGATTTGTTACTTTTAACAATATTTTTAAGAAAATATTTAAAAATTATAAGCGAATTTTTAATTTTGTTATAGTATTCTGCAAAATATCCTAATCCAATTGTTGTAATGCCTGCAATTATGAATCTTTTTCCCATTATTTCAAATCCTTCACCCTGTTCTACGCTTTGACCTAAAAAAATCATAAAAATTGCAAAAATTGAGATAATTATCCCTATTACTAATAATGGTAAAAATAGTGGATGATGAAATTTTTTTTCCTTCATTTTTATCTATTATATATATAATCTTTAACCTAACAAATTTATAAACAATTTTATTGATTTATTTGTTATTTTTTTGATATTGAATAGTTTGAATATATCATTTATCGGTGGCAATGAATTTCTTAAAGAATTTGGAAAACAAGGTACCCTTTCCGATATGGTGCTCTATGATAGAAAACAAAAGGATCGAATAATTACTATTATTGCTCCTATATCTTTTCCTGATAAAATTCAAACATTACCTCAAGTTTTGAATATGACCGAAGTAGTAGTTTTAAATGTAACATCATTAGACAAATATCTTGCAGAACAAATAATAGCTATAGATAGTTTAAATATTAAAAATGGCTTTTTGCTACATTCTTATGATATAGATGACCAAATACTTGCTAAGATGATCAAAGGTACTGTAATTGAGAATTTTAAGAGGATAGAAAATTTTGAAATTTTAAAAAATGAGATAAATGATCTTTACTTTAACTCGGAAGAGGGCGATCTTATATTGCCAATTGATCATAGCTTTGATGTCAAAGGTGTTGGAACAGTTATCCTTGGTGGAATTAAACAGGGAAGAGTTAAAGTATATGATAAATTAAGGATTTTGCCTTCAAATAAAGAGATTTTGATAAAATCAATTCAAATGCATGATGATCCAGTAAGTGAGTCTTGTAGTCCTGCTCGTGTAGGACTAGCTGTAAAAGG
>JAATVJ010000080.1 GCA_014523515.1 Nitrososphaerales archaeon TH1177
ATAAGAATGAAATCTACTAATAAAAAATTCTTTCAAATATACTTTATTATTAGCTTAGTAGGAATTTTAACGTCTATAACATTTTTTTCTTTAGGAAAATTAATAACAAATGATTACAGTAATTTTAAAGAGGTATATGGACAAGGAGGACATGGACATAATCTTCCTCCATCGATTATAGGTGATAGAGAAATATCTCTAAATTTTAATAACCCTCAAATAAATTCCGCAACAGAAAAAAATGGAATTAATTTTGCATTAGTTGATAACAAAACAGGAAATAAAATTCCTCATGTTACATATATTGTAAGTATTTACAATCAAGAAAGTAAAAATATATTTACTGCTAACCTACATGGACATGATGGAGAAATTAAATTAGAATTTCTTAATACTGGGCTTGAAGGATTTAATATACATGCAAATTATGATCAGCTTTCAGCTAGTTATGTATCTGATTTTGGAAGTCCTATAAAAATAGATGGATCTGTATTTAGCGATCCTGGAAAATATAGAGTAGTTACAGAGATAACTGGAATAGATTATGATAATACTTTTTTACCAGAACCTTTAAAATATGAATTCAATATCGATGTAAAGTAAAAAATCTAATATAGTGGTTAAACTAGTATATTAAATCCCACATAACAAAATATTTTTCATTCTGATAAACTAGAATTTTATTAAATACTTTTTGATAATTATTTAGATAAATGAAATTCAAAGATCAAATAATAGCAATAACGGGAGCTTCTTCTGGAATAGGAATGCAAGCCGCAATTGACTTTTCAAATAATGGAGCAAAGACTATAATTTTAATTTCAAGAAATATTACAAAATTAAATAAAGTAAAAGAAAAAATAAATCCAGACTGCAATGTCGAAATATACCCATGTGATGTTTCAAATAAAAAAATGGTTGCTGATATGAGTAATAATATTTTAGAAAAAATAGGAAATGTCAATATTTTAGTTAATAATGCAGGTTTTGGAATATATGGAAGAGTTATTGATCAGACAATAGAGGATATTGAGAAGGTTACATCAACAAATTACTTGGGAATGATTTATTGCACCAAGATGTTTCTACCTTCCATGATTAAAAAAAATCAAGGGCACATAGTAAATGTTGCTTCTTTAGCAGCTAGTTTCGGAATACCATGTATGGCTGCATATTGTGGATCCAAATTTGCAATGTTAGGGTTTTCTGAATCTTTATACCTTGAATTAAAAAATACAAATGTAGGTATTACAGTTGTAAGTCCAATTGCAGTTAAAACTAACTTCTTTGACAATGAATCATTTAAGGGAAAAATGCCACACAAGTTAGGATATGTACTCGACCCGAAGACTGTTTCAAACGCTATTCTTAAAGCTGCTTACTCAAAGAGACTGGAAATAGTTGTTCCATTTTTTGTTAGATCTGCAGTATGGTTAAAACAGACTTTTCCATATTTAATCAATCCAATAGTAAGTTCAGCATTCAAAGAAGTAAAGTAAACTAATATTTAAAATAGTTATTATCAAAATAAAAAAAACAAAATATTAATGTAATTCTATAAATATTTAGCTATTAGCTTTAAAACATTCAAGAGACTTTAGATTTTATGATAAACTAGTTTTAACTAAAAAAATGTTACAATTATTTTATTTTTCCTTCTCTTCTTAATTCTGATAATATTTTCATAAGAGTATCATAGTCAATATTGATTTCATTTAAAATAACATAATGATCAGTTTTTTTATTTTTCTTTATAAATTTTTCAACAAGAATTTTTTGTTTTTGATAATTTCGATCAATCACATTTATAATAAATAATTCCCTGCTTTATGTATTAGTCATTATAAATGAAATGAAATTTACGCTACTTGTATTGCAAATCAAAAATTAATGATTAAACAATTGTCTACTCAAATTAAATTGTATTGTACATAAAATGAAATAGATTATTTTTTTTATATTTAAGATATAGGAAACTTTTATTCAAAATCCTTTGCTATGCTAATTGTTTCTCTGTCTATATATATTAGAGAGAGGGCAGTTTTTTCATAAATTTTATTCTCATACAGGATAATTCATATGGCTTGTACTCTTTAAATGTCTCTCTCCCTCTCTCTTCCTTTCTTCTTTTAGAATTCATTTAGTGCTTGTCTGGATGAGATTGATTGACAATCAATCAATTATCAGTAAATATTCACTCAATAAACTTTAGTTCATTTATTAAAGTCATTATAAAGATCGAATTCAAATTTACTTATTTAGATCGGATCATATTTTAGAATAAGATTTCGGAATGTGTGTGAGGTATTTCAATATATATATTATTTAGAATCAGCAGCAGCAGCCCAATAACATACCTTTTGTAACAAATCCTTATTTTTATAAATTTAATGAACTAGATAAACAATTTATTATGTTTTATTTATTTTTCAAGTGTGAAAAAATATAGATGTCCTAATTGTTCATCTTTAAATTCAATAAAAATAAATAGGATTTTTGATGGGCGATTATTATTTATTTGCGAAAAATGTCAAATATGCTCTGTTTTACCATTTTATAATAACATAGATGAAACTTACTTGGCATTTCTAGATAAGTTTGATAATGGTCATGTAACTGTTTTTGAAGATTTACAAATAGTACTTGAAAATGAAAAGATAGTAAGATCAAAAAAAGAAATAGAAAAAATGATTGAGAAAAGTAGTATAACTAACAAACTCCTAAATGAAATATTATATTCAGATTTAGACTATGTAGTTGAAGTTAAAAAATTAGAAGAATCAAAAATAGATACAGGTAAAAATTTAGATGAATTACCGTTGGATGATATTTTAGTAAATCAGTTAAAGTCTAAAAATATTAAAAAATTGTTTAAATTTCAAGAAGAAGCTATTTTCAATATTCTTAGAAATAAAGATACAGTAATTATTGCGCCTACTGCTTCTGGAAAAACGGAGGCTTTTTGTATTCCAATTTTACAAAAGATATTTGATTCAAAAACTCAAATAATTAACAAAAAAATTCAGTGGTTTAACAGTAAAAAAGGATTCAGAACCGGAGGAATAAAAGCAATTTTTGTTTATCCAACAAAAGCATTAGCAAGAGATCAACTATCAAAAATAACCGAGTATTCAAAAAATATAGATATCGTAGTAAAAATATTTGATGGAGATTTAACTGAAAATGAAAAACAAAATTTCTATGAATTCCCACCAGATATAGTATTAACAAATTTTGATTCTATACATTATCATCTTTTGAATAATACAAAATTTATAACACTATTGAATACTTTGGAATTTTTAGTTGTAGATGAAGTTCATGTATATACAGGGATATTTGGATCTAATGTTCATTATATTATTAAAAGATTAGAAAGAATAATAAATAATAAAAAATTGCAAATGATTGCATGTTCTGCTACATTACCAAATGTTAGGGAATTTTGTGATTTATTATTTTCTCGCAAAATGGAAATAGTGATTGGTGAAGGAAAAAGAGGTCATACCAATTTTGCTATTATATATCCATCACTTAGGTCAAATAAATCATTAGTAATTGAGTTGATAAAAAAAATTACGAAATACCATAAAACTTTAGTTTTTAGTAACTCACACATATCAGCAGAATTGATAGCTTTCACTTCAGCAAAACAAGGAATTAAAATTGGGGTTCATAGAGCTGGGCTTCCACCTAAAAATAGAAAAATTGTAGAAAACTCTTTTAAGAGTGGAAAAATAGATGTTATTTCTTCTACACCAACTTTAGAATTAGGCATAGATATTGGAGATGTTGATGCTGTAATATCCAATCTTGTTCCTATAAACAGACTAATTCAAAGACTAGGAAGAGCTGCAAGAAAGGGACAAGAAGGATATGCTTTTTTGACATTGGGAAATGATCCAATAAGTCAATATTATAAAAATCATCCTGACGATTATTTTATTGATCAAGAAATACCATATATTGATCCATTAAATCCAATAATAATGGAAAATCAAATTCTTGCTATGTGTTATGATAGACCTATTTCAAAATATGAATCAAAAAATTATTTAGAACCTCTTTGTAAATTGGAAAAAAAAGAATTAGTAAAATTTAATAATGGAAGATATGTTCCAAAACTTGGACAACATCTTGTTTTAAAAAAGTATAACATAAGGGGAATCGGAAATGATGTAAATATTGTTTTTAATGGCAAAATTATTGGAAATAGAAATCTGCCACAAGCATTAGAGGAATTACATGATAATGCCATTTACTTTCTTTCAGGTAAGAGATACAAAGTTCAAAAATTAACAATTGATGATAATACAGAAAGAAACTTTGCTGATATAGAAGCTATACCAAATGACTATCCATTCTATACAAAATCCATAGTGGAAGAGTTTCCAGAAATATTAGAAATATTTGAACAAAAAGAAATTTTTGGAATTAATTTAAGGTATTGTTCTTTAAATATTTTTAAAAAAGTAATAGGATATTCAAATATAGAGATTGGAAAGGAGATCAATCAAGGAAAAAAAGTTTTTTTGAATGAACCAATAACTTATAGTTACTCTACGAAAGGTTTTATATTTCGAGTCCCAAGACCATTAGAAATTTTAGAAATGGTATCCGAAAAAGAAAAGGTAGAAATGAGTGGATATCATGCTACCGAACATGTAGTTATCGAAGGAAGTAGTATGTTAATAGGGGGAGCATCTCAAGATATAGGAGGAATTTCACTAGGGGATACAGGAATGATAGTAATTCATGATGGAAGTATTGGAGGAAATGGGGCAAGTAAGAGTCTTTTTGATAAATTTGAACTGGCCATAAGAAGAGCCCATACTATCTTAATGGAATGCCCATGTGAAAATGATGATGGATGTCCTCGTTGTACTTATTCCTACAGATGTGGTAATAACAATGAATACTTACATAAAAAAGCTGCAATTGAAATACTTTCTCGTATTATTAAAGGAGAAAAAACGGGAATAGTAGATTTTGAACGTTTTCAACAGACTCTAATATAGCCTTAAAAAAAATCAATTATTGTTATTTTATTATTTATCTTATAGTTTTGATAACCATCATTATTATCAAGTATGAAAATTAAGTGTATTTTCTAACGTATTTCTAGAAGAGTCAGAGATTACACCTTCTAAAGATTCTTTTGTACTATCAGTAATATTTTTGATTACAGGGGCAATACCAATCTTATCTACACCTTTTAATACCCCAGCAAAAAAAGTCTCCCATCCTAATCCGATAATAGCTAAGAATAGTATTATAGCAATCATCCATAAAATTACACCCATATTATTATCAAGTACATTTTTCAAGTATATTAAAAATTAGTCAGATTTATTTAGTTCAAATTATATTATAAATCTTATAGTACAAAATTCAATATATTATTTAGTAATATATATTTTATATTTCTTAATTTATACATAATAAATAACTTATGAAAGTACAAAAAATTTCAGCTATAACCTTAAAAATTCAAAATATGAAAAGAGAATGGAAATTTTATTCTAAAGTTCCAGGATTAACTCTTACATATGGAGGACCTGATAGCACATTCACTTCTTTTGAGATGAAAGATGATTTGAGCAATTCCAAAACATATTTAAATTTAGAATCTACAAATGAACTAACAAAATTTAATAAGAATTTTGGTAGAATTATAATTTATGCAGATGATGTTGATAAACTCTATCATTATCTAAAAAATGATGAGAATATTACACAGCTGATTACCATAAAGAATGAGCCTAGAGATGGAGAATGGGGAGAACGGTACTTTCATATTTTGGACCCTGAAGAGTATGAACTGTCTTTTGCTCAAATTATAAATCAAAATTAAAGATATATTGTTTTAGTAAATTGAAAAAAAATATAATTCTGTTATCAATATTCATATACTTAGTTAAGAATTAAATTACCTTAATAAGAATAGCTTTTGAAATTGATATAATGTCATCTTCAGCTCCTAGCATCAAAATATAATTTCCTATAGCAACATCATTAGATAGAGTAAATACAAAAGATAATTCTTTTGAGTCATCTTTTTTCAAATTAAGTGAATTTTCACTAAAAATTCCGTAAGATGTACCTAGATCACCACTTGGAGTTAATGTAGATGAAGATATAGGACGGAGAGGAAAAGAAGAAGAATCAGTATGTGCTTTAATCGTGAATTTAATTTCTTTGCTTTCTCCAGGTTTAAGGGTTATTTCCTTTTCCGTAGTAGTAATTGAAAAAGGTAAGGGGATACTAGTATCAACATAACCGATCTTGTTTTCACTCCACTCCGTAAACCAAATTGACTTGCCAGAAATTTCATTGGTGATTTGTAATATATTTCCGATACCACAACTGTTCTCAGGAGAATCTGGAGGACATTGTCCAAATTGTTTATTCTGTGAAGGAATCCAATATTCCACTAATGTCAAATTCTCTGGATAAAATTTTCCAATTTTGTTACCAATATGTTCATTAAAAATAATAGAGTTATTTAGTCCTTTTTTCATCCAATAAGGCAAAGTATATGCTTGACCAGTAGGTTTTTCTCCTGCAAAAATCTTTTGAGAAATTGGAGATGTTACATATTTTGTTAAAGAACCATTAATAGGATTTAATTTAACAAAAATACTAGTACCATGGTCACTTATCCAAACATTATCTTTTTCATCAAGAGTCATACCTACAGGTGAAGGAAGATCGCCAGTATCATATTTTTTAAAAGATTTATTTGCAATATCATATTTATATACTTGGCCTTTATATCCAAATGCCAGTACTGATATCCATACATTATTATTTTTTTTATCTACTGCAATTGAGCCTGTACTGACAATAGAGGGATCAAAATCTTTAAAATCATCAACAGGAAGTGGAATCTTAGTAATTCCATCAGACGTACCACTTTTCATTAAAGCGATATTGCCAATCCATAATGATGGTGATCTAATACCTACAAAGAAAATATTACCGTTGTTATCAAAATCAAGTGACACTGGATAAATAGTACCAAAAGATAAATTAGTTTCAGGGATTTTGAAATGTTCGAATACTTTATTTTGTTTGTTGAATTTCCAAATTAAATTTTGTTTTTCGTCAGTAAACCACAAATTTTCTTTGGATGGATCAAGTTTAAGATCCCAAACTTGAGATGAGTCAATAGGATTATCTTGCGATAACCAAATAGGTATATCGTATTTTGTGAAAGCTTTTGTTTTATAATCATAAAAAATTAATGATCCCTGTTTAGTAGAGATGTACCATATTCCTCCTTCACCATCATCATTTGTTATTGCCAATGGCATTTCACATTCATTATTCAATTTGATTTCTTGAACATATTGATTAGAATTAGGTTTAGAATTAATTCCACAGAATTGACTTTTAAATTTCTCGATTGCCTGTTGTTTTGAGA
>JAATVJ010000081.1 GCA_014523515.1 Nitrososphaerales archaeon TH1177
ATCACCACCTCCTACTCCACCACCATCTTCTGGATATCATTATGAACCATTTTTAACTGTAAATAGCCATAATGATGTAGTTTCCATACCAAGTATACAAAGCTTAAAACTCTCAAAATTTAGTGTAGCCGCATGGTTTAAGACAATATCAAATTTTGGATCTGAAGCTAGTATAGTAAATAAAGGTGGATTTGGAACAGACTCATCTGGCAATAACATGAATTATGGAATATGGATGACATCATCAGAAAACGTTCAAGGAGGATTTGAAACTTCAAGTGGCTCGAACCGATATGCTACCTCTCCAAGTTCATTTAACAATGGACAATGGCATCATGGTGTAGTTACTTTTGATGGATCAATAGTAAGATTATATGTAGATGGTGTTCAGGTCGGTACAAGAACTACTGCTAGTAGTCCAGAAATATCTGGCAATCATCCTCTAAAAATAGGAGCAAATTCTCGCACTGTTAGTAATCTCTTTACTGGAAGTATAGATGAAGTTGGAATTTGGAATAGAACATTAACAAATATTGAAATTGCCAACTTAAAGAATAATGGTGTAGTATTTTCTACAAATGAATTAGTATATAGTAACTCATTTGATGGTTCGTCTACACCTTCACCATCACCTTCACCATCACCTTCACCATCACCTTCACCACTATCCAATAAACTAATTCCAATATCAGTAGTAGCTTCCTCAGAGGATTTAGGGAAAGAAGCTCCAAAAGCTGCAGATGGTAACTTTGAAACAAGATGGTCAGCTAACGGAAACGGTGAATGGATTGAATTTACATTCGATGGAATTTATCCCATAACTAAAGTAGGATTAACAGGTTACCATTATGATAGGACATATTACTTTGAAATCAATGGAAAGCAATTTGTGAACTCAGCTAACAGACCACTAAACACACTTATCGAATATGACCTTTCAGACCTTAATATTCAAAGTAATAAAGTAAAAATTATTGGACATGGTAACAGTGGAAGTACTTATAATTCCTATAGAGAAATCCAATTCTATACACAATGACTTTCACCTTTACATTTTCTGCAGTTAAATAAGTGAATTTTTCATTAACATATGATAATATTTAATTTCAAGTTTTGTTTGGCTATGTAGATACCATCCATAGAACATCAATTCACCTTGAGACTATTATACGTAGAGAGATCTAAAAGTCAATCTCCATATTTAATTAATTTTCTTTTTCTACGATTTTGAAGATGATATCACATTTTAAAGTATTTTTTCTATTAAGATAACGCAACAGTTTCTCAATTTATGCAGATTTTTAATAAAAATTAAGTGTTATATAGTATATCTCTTAATTGATTTAACATTAGAATCTTATTTTAGTACTAACGTCTGTATTTAATCCATACTGACTTGTACTTATATATTATATACATATTATTAATGATATTAATAAAATTCTATATAAGTCTTAAATCTTTGAATATATATCAAGAAAAAGGACTATTACTTGTAGAACATTGTAATAATTTTTATCATTTACTCTCCTCTGTTTTTGTCTTGTCTTCTACAAATTTATATCTTGATAATGCTTTGTAAGCGACAAAAACAACTAGTGCTATTATGAGAAAATCGATGATATTGGCGATAAAATCTCCATATTTGAATTCAGAGATTGCACCAGAAACACCAATAATCTTTGCAGATAATTGTTCAAGACTTCCTGAGGGTAAGAACAAACCCACCAATGGATTAATAATATCTTCAACAAGTGCAGTAACTAATTTCGAAGATGCTTGTCCTATCACAAATGCTATTGCTAAACCAATAATACCAAATGTCTTGAGGAAATCAAAGAATTGTGAGATAAAGGTCCTGGTAGGTAATGGTTCTTTTGGTGATGATGAAGGTGGTGGCGTATTTTTTTCTGTCAAAGTTAATTTTTATAAAATAGTTTGTATGATGAATAACTATGTTAAAGAATATTAACTTTTTTGTTAAAGATATAGATACCATCACCTACATTACTGAATAAAAACATATAGTTTCTAAAATAGGGAACTTGTGACAAAATTGATGTTGGATTAAATATCTAAAAAAGAATCAAATATTATTAAAACTATATCTGAAATTTGTTTTAAAACATTATTTTAAAAGGAAATTGTATAGAGAAAAATATATAAACAAACTAAGAAATGAAAAATTTAGATAATTTATTAGAGTATGAAAAATAGAGAAGGGAAATAATTTACTCCATAGATGGTTATGGTATCCTAATAAATAAATTATTTATATAAAATGAATTTAAAGATTGAATGAATAATAACTTATTTATTTCCATATTACATATAATGTAGAAAATTTAGACTAAATTAATCTCACAATTAGTTTAATATTTAAAAAAAAGCTAAATAATCAATATATAAATATAATATTTATGAACAATTCAGTCTGACAAACCGAGCGTTCAAACCATCCCAGTCTATCCAAATAATCTGTTGGAAAGATATTTGCTTTTTTCATATTATTATATTTGCTAATATACTATATGCTTTATACTAATGTGATTAATCATATCAAATTATTTGTAAAATAAAAAATAAATTCAGTAGGATTTAAAGTAAAGTATTTGTAGAAATAACTAATTCCGATATAAGTATTGAAAATTTATAATAGTCTTTTACATTAATAGTATTAGAGTGAAAATTTCCCTCATTTTAATAACAATAAATATGATAATCATTACGATGACATTATCTGTTTTTTCGGATTTAGTATTTGCTAAAGAAAATTATATTGATATTATTATCAAAAAACCAGAATGGTGTAACTCTACCAGTATAGTCTATTATTATACATTCGTAGATATCCAAAAAGAATACAAATATCCTTGTGCTATATATATAAATATATAATTTCTTGCCTTACACCATACTCATTTGATTTTAGATACACAAAGAGTAACTGTTTAGTAACATCTTTTTTAATCAAGAATATCTTTGTTATTTTATCAATTTGAATTTAATTTCTATTTTTATAAATTAGAATTTTTACTTCCGGCTCTTAAGTGTACATTCACAATCTAGCAGTTTTATAGTGAGAAGCAAAAATAAATAAAATGAATAACATAAAGAACTATGCATCTAGAATAGAAATTCTTGCTGCTTTGGCTGATAAAAAATAAGAAAAATTAAAAATAGCTACTATGTTAAAAGATCAAATAGAATCAGGATTTATACAAGATGTCAATCAGAACTTCACAAAAGTGATGATAACATAATAAAAAGAACTTCCTTTACCTTTGATAGAGATACTGACATTCGAAAAATACAAATTGAAGATATACTTCATGCTTGTATTTCAAGTAATGATTTGTATTCATCAAAAGGTATAGAATATGAGATTTACTCACTCTCAATTAGCAAATAATATCGGAAATATATCCAGTTGGTCAAATCCAATAATACTTCAGAAGCCATCATTCTAGTTGAAGGAATAAAGATTATAGAATAAACCTTATGAATGATATGTTTAACAACGTTGTATGGGAGTTGTCCAAGGGTTATTAATACTCGATTAGATTGCAAAAATATATCCAAATTTTTATTATATAACATGACAAAGATTCTTTATATATACAATTGTTTTAGATTATTATTATTGTCTATTAAATGAATATAAATAATATTTAATTTATTTACTGTAATAATAATATAGGCACACTAATTTATTTATAGTAAAGTTGAAATTTTTGTTAACATATAATAATGTAATGGTATCAATCCATGATTATGAAACCATAATTTTTTACACACTATCATCCTTAATGATAGTTGGGGTATTTGCATTAGTATTGACATTAATATATGCTCCCTACAACAATTATCATATTAATATCAAAAATATAAGTATACCTGAAATATGGAACTTAAATATTCAATATAGTTTAAACTTGTATTATTCATAGAATAATAGTGTTAAATTTAGTACTTTCCATCGATTAGGGTTTGGTACTGCTGTTGTTGTTGTTAGTGATGTTGATATCGTTTCTTTTAAACTTTCTTTTGTAAGCATACCGTTTCTCTAAAGAAAACACACACACCGTGTTGCCGGTGAGGTAAGAGGAACCAACATGAGTAAGACCTACATTATAGAAGAGGGTATGATCTCCAATGGCAAGTGGTTTCAGAAAAATAAACTATCCATGAGCTCCAGCATTAATGGTTCTAGGTAGAGTAAATACTTTATGAGTATCAGACGGTGCCGTAAGATTGATATTTTTTTACGTACATCTCATATTCGATAGAGAATTTATTTTATAATCTAGCGTTCCTTCAGTTGATAATAATCTTACATCAATTTTGGCTAACGGACATCCATCTACTTTAACGTCGAGATTTTATATTCTCTTGCTTACTCTTATTTTATTTTATAGGTAGGTGATCTTTATATTATATAAAGACCTAAGTATGTTGGAGAAATAAAAAATGGAATCTACATTAGTAAAAAAAAGTAATATAGATATCAATATAGGACTTTCAGAAGAATCTCTCAATGGTGTAATACAAATTCTAAATAATGTATTATGTGATGAATACGTTCTTTATACAAAGACTAGAAATTATCACTGGAATGTGGTAGGCCCTCATTTCAATGATAGACATAAATTCTTTCAAGAACAATATGAAATTCTTGATGAAATTATTGATGAAGTAGCAGAGAGAGCACGTAGTCTTAATGGAAAATCATTGGGAACTCTACAAGAATTTTTAGAATACGCTAGAATAAAAGAATCACCTAAGGAATACCCAAATGATTTGAAAATGATATCTAATTTACTCTCAGATCATGAACAAATTATTAAAATATTAAGAAAAAATGCAGATGAATGTGAAGATAAATATCATGATATGGGAACAAATGATTTTCTAATAGGTATTATGGAAAAACATGAAAAAATGGCTTGGATGTTAAGAGCTCACCTCGACCAATCTTAACCTTTAATTTTTTTAGCCATAGAGTAATATAGAATTGAATAGTTTTATCTATTTTAAGATATTTGTCTTGTGATCTGTATTTAGATTTGTTATCAGATTATTCCTAAAACATTTACCAATAAATAAAGATCATTATATTATTTGCAATAAATGATATTTATATCAGTGAAAAGGCTACCTTTGTTGAGGTATCACCTATCTATTATTGAAAAATAATCTAAATGTGTCAGATAGAGTAATTTGATATACTCAGTTGTATTTATTTGAAAGAATTAATCAATTGCTTGGTGAAACCAATTGATATTACAAAGAGATATTATTTGTAAAATTTTTTATAAATTTCAAAGACAATAATAAAACTATAATGGTAAATAACCATTATAGTTTTATTAACAAAGGAGAAAATAATAGAGTATATATGACTTCTACAAATATTAGAGAAATCAGAACATCATCGGTAGAAATAAAAAATTTAGATAAACCAACACTCATTGCAGGATTTCCAGGTCCTGGTTTAGTCGGATCGATAAGTACTAGCTATATCATTGATACTTTAAAAATGCATCAAATTGCATGTATTGAATCGGAATGTATTGCTCCTGGTGTTGTATATTTTGGAGGCAAGTTAAGGCATCCATTTCGATTATACGCAAATGAAGAAGGAAATGTTTGCGTTGCTGTATGCGAAGCACCAATAATGATAAATGGTATTCATTTAGTCATGGACATATTAATGAGATGGGCGTTAGAAAATAATATCCAAGAAGTTATTGTTTTAGATGGTATTCCACTTATGGGGATTCCGAAAGAAGGAAGACAACCTATAATATTGCATGATGATAATGGTCTGCATAAAGAAGAAAAAAGAAGAGAACATAGTAATCAAATTGATAATGTGAATGATGGTGAACTAGATAAAAATAAAAAAAAGAATAGTAGTAACCTTGACAAAAAGGCTATTGAAAATTCTATAGACTATAACTACACTGCGTATATAGGTGGAATCACTGGAGGATTATTATCTTCATGTCTATCATATGGTATTTCATGTACTGCTATTCTTGTGCCTTCACCACAAGGTCTGCCTGATCCTGAAGGTGCTGCTCTGCTAATTGAGTCTTTTAATAAAATAACAAATAATAAAAATTTAAAAATTGATCCAAATCCACTTAAAGAACAAGGAATAAGCATAAGACAACAATTAGAGAAAATAATGCAGTCAGTCGAAGAACAAAGACAACAAGCATCTCCTGAGCATAAGCTAATGTATGGATAAGACTTTTTCTTTTAATTCATTTTTGTTTTCATTGAATAAGTTATTGAATAAGGATTTTTTGTCTTAAATTTGGATGGATTTTGTTAGATTAATATAATTAAAAATATAGTAGATGGTTATAATTGAAAAGATTGTATTTGTAAAAAGATATCTATATACGATATCTTCAAATTCTCATAGAAATATTATTATGAAAACAGGATTATTTAACTTATCAAGCTGAGCCAATTATTTTCTTTCAAGAATAATCGCTACCTTTAACAATAAATAAAAAAAGTAAAGAAATTTATACAATGATATATAAAAAAAATTTAATTTTTGTTTATTTTATATAAATTACTTTTTTATCTGTTTATCTATTTATTTATTCATTCTCAATACATCTACTTCTCCATTATGTAACCAGTTTTTTAATTCTTCTTGGCTTGGTTTAGCATTATGATTACCAGATAAATGTAGTTATAATAGAGCATAATTGATCTGATTTAAGAGGGGTTTGTTATTTTCATCACCTTTACGGATCTTTTGTTGTAAATCTGAGGATACAGAACTATTCCACCAATCTTTAAAACTTCTCATATTATTTCTTAATCTATATATATCAACAAACTATTTTTATATTATATTCAATTTTTTTATCTTATTTGATGCAATTTTTAACTAAAAATTATTATCCCAATTTTTAACATAATGATAATAGGACCGATGAGACATATCTAATAATCCTTTTAATCAAATTTCAGCTAATGATAATAATAACAATAATGAACAATCAGATAAAAAAAATTGATAATAACAATAATAAAAATAATAATAAAAAAAAGACGAATTTATTTTCGAAATGAAGAATAATCTTTTATTTGCTATTAAAATATCCAAAATCTATTTAAGGACTAATTCCTATTTCTCTTGGAGGATAGTTATTTAAAATATTAAGTATAATATATCCTATAAACGTAATTGAAAATCCTGAAAAAACATAAGGAATAATTTTTCTCATTACAAAACCATAATTAACAATTGTTCTATATGGAACCTTTTCCTGAAAACTTAATTCAAAGGTGATATTTTTCCAAAATCTAAGGAAATTTCTATCTATTTTTTCCCTTTGCATATTAATTATTAGAAATATCTTAATTTGGTTATATTAATTTTACCTATATATTGATTATTTTTGATAATTATGATTATATATGCAAGAAAAAATGGGTGTTGAATAGTCTCACAAGGTTGTACCAGTATTATTAAAATCAGAGAATAGTCTAACTATTCCACTAAGATAATATATAAACGAATTACATCAATAAAGAAAAATCAATAAAAATACTTGATGAGAAAATTAAAAAATACAGAAATATTTAAAATGTGTCTATAAAATCAATAAGATTAATAGAGCTCTAGTATGGATTGCTCTAAAGAAGATGTTAAGGCGTTATGAGTATTATGTGTGTCCAAATAACATATCCATTTGATACATAACTGATCCTAGAGGACTGTGTGATGTATGTATTAATTTCAGTTTAGAAAAATTTGCAGTATTTACAAAGAAGCCTTTGGATAGACTTCTGATATTCATATTTATTTATTTATTTATTTTGGTAGAGTATTAGGTGTATTTATACTTGATAATAATTATTTCTTTTAAGTTTTTTATTATTTCTCTAATAAATCCAACTAACATTTAATTTATACCTAATGTATAGTAATTAGTATCTTTTTATTATTGCATTAAATGTGAAAGCTGATTTATAGCTATATATTTGAAGCTAAATTCTTGATTGTGAAATAAAGCTTTCAATTCGACAATTATAATAATGATATGATATCTATCTTCACTTATGCTACTAGTAAAGATTGGCAGAAATTTAGTTAATTTTGCTCTTATTGTAGTGGATATGCAAAACGGTTTTGTAAGTAGTGGAGGTTCGTATGATAGATTAGGGATGAACATAGAAAATTACCAAAAAGTAATTCCGAAAATTAAGGAGTTAATTAATTTTTGCAGAAAAGAGAATATTCCAATTTTTTATACAGAAGCAATACGTGAACCAAGTGGAATTGATTTACTGCTTAATGTACATAATATTCTTCCGAGAACAAGGGAAGAAAGACTGCAAAATAAGAATATAC
>JAATVJ010000082.1 GCA_014523515.1 Nitrososphaerales archaeon TH1177
ATAAATGCACTAGCAATAGCAGACATCCAAATGATAACATGAAATGTAAGCCAAGGTTCTCCACCTGTTATTCCAATTAAAATTTTAGCTAGTACTGCTATAAGTCCAACTTCTTCCAAAATACCAACTACTACAAAAAGACCAGCAAAAAAGATTAAAGTTGCCCAATCAACTTCTTGCAAAACTTTTTCTACATGAGCTCTAGTAATAATTAAAAGAATAGATGCTCCTGCTAATGCAATAATCGAGGCTTCTATTCCTATTGCTCCGTGAATAACAAATAAAAAAAATACACCAGCTAAAACTATAAGACAACTCTGAAGTAAAGATTTATCCTTTATTAATGATTCCTCATGTATTGTACTTAATTTTTCAGCTAAACTAATTTCACGCTTTAATTCCTTTCTAAAGATTATTTTCAGTAAAACTATTCCTAATATGAAAGTTACAAGTATTGGTGGTGTCATATTAATGAAAAAAGAATTAAAATCAATATTTGCTGCAGACCCAATAATTATGTTTGGCGGGTCTCCGATTAAAGTAGCAGCTCCTCCTATATTACATGAAAGAGTTTGAGCTAGAATGAAAGGAATTGGTGAAATTTTAAGAGCTTTAAATATAGATAAAGTCACTGGTACCATTAACAAAATAATTGTTACATTATCAACAAACATTGATGTAATTGCAGTAAATATACATAGAATTAGCATTAATTTCCATAAATTACCTTTAGATAATTGCATGGCCTTAACACCAACCCAATTAAAGATTCCTGTTTCTCCCAAAATAGCAACTATTATCATCATCCCTAAAAGTAATCCTATTGTATTGAAATCAATAACTTCAATTACAAAATGCAGTGTTTCCTTAGGATGAATACTTCCTGCTAGTAAACTTACAATTACTAAAATTAAAGCTCCAAAAATTGTAATTGATGCTCTATGTATTATTTCAAATGATAGAATTACATAAATAGAAACCATAACTACAGATGAAAATAAAATTAAAAGGGAAATTTTTATTTCAAAAAGATAAGGAACTGTAAAAATTATAATAGAAAATAAGGTTACAATTAAAATTGAAATAATATATTTTTTTTCCATTGATAATATCATCTCATCCGAATATTAGAAGAGGATAAACCATGAATTTATCTATATTTCTAAACAATAGTCTTTTTGTAAAAGATTCACCTATGAATGTTAGGATTTTAATAATGGATGAAAATTAAAGTTAATATTCTCTAGATTTTTATATTTTGATATAATATCAAAGAAGAACAATTTTTTTGTTCATCTTTAATTTACTTATTGAAGTTATTTTATTTTTATTATATACATATTCGTAGTTATTTAAAAAATTAATACATTTAACGGAATAATTTGACTATTTTTATGGTAGAAATATATCTATAAAAAAATTTTAGTCAAGTATTATAAAGTTTTAATCTAAGCTGCCTTAGTTCTAATTTTATATAGATAATAAATGGTATTATCGATGTTCATATTTATGTTCCAAAACAAACTATTTTTAATAAATAAATATAAAATATTTAAATGTATAAAAAAAATCTTTTACAATTTCGGTTCTCAATAGTAGACATTCTCATTTCTTCTTAACCTTATTTCTTAAGTAGTCACTAAGAATTACTCTCACAGTTTCCGGTATAGTTTCAAGATATCTTTCTTTACGTTCATTCTCTAACACTTTTACCATTTCTTCAGGTAAGGATATCATTATTTTTTTCATTGCCATGTGCTTATACCAATAGATACCAACAGATAACCTTATAAAGATACTGATGCTAATATCTTTAACTTATGATATACAATAAATCCACTAAACCATCATTATTAACAAAAACAGAATTAGAATGGCTATTAGGAAATAACCAACTATCAGGTAGTTATAATCGTAAAATAAAGAGTCAGATAAGAAAAAAGCTTGAGAATTTTGAGAAGTTTGAATTATCTTTACTTATAGAAAAAGGACTATTGTCTTTATCAACTGTTACTAAATTTGGTAACGGTGTTACTAAATTTGGTAACGGTGTTACTAAATACAGTAAGACAGGAAATCATTCTTTACCCTCAACAAACGATAATCATCCTTTGACTTATGAAAAACATAGCCTTGGGCGAGAATTCCAGTGTGATTCCACACTTTTGGACTCGCGACCTTTTCCTTACCAAGGAAACGCTCTACCAGGCTGAGCTACCAAGGCACAAGAGAATGATATATAATTAGATTCTCGTAAATCTGAAGCGAGTTGGGATAATATAAATGAAGATTTGATCAAGTTTTACAATAAAAAAGAATTTTAATTTGGAATTAATAATAAACAACTCATTACAATTATTTTTCTATAGTAAATATAGATATATTGATTATTTTCTTAAAATATTAATTATTTTATAATATATCTATTTTGTAGAATTCAATATATGGTGAAACATATATTTATAGTAAATTTCCCAAATCAATATTTGGTTATTATTCACATTTGAATTCGAGAAAACTTTTTCAACATATAAATAGTTCATTTTTCGCTAAGAAATTTCTCTATGAAATGCAGATAAGAATATTTATATCATTTATTAAAAAGAATAGTGTAAAACATTGTTATTTAACAAAGTTAGATTTCTTTTGAATATAATATAAGTAATCCAAATAATCTTGTTATTAAGATAATATAAAAGATAGTTTCTATTATATTTACAATATTTTTTGAATTTCTAGTTTCTAGAAAACATATAAATAAAATAATAGGATCCTATGATTCTTCAATGGAAGAGAGCGGAGGACAGCAAAAATCACAAAAAATAAATCCAAAGAGTCCTTCATATTGTGACCAATGTCATAAGGAATCTATAATTTTTGATAATTCTGCAAATGAATTTGTTTGTTCTTCTTGTGGATTTGTAATTAATAATGAGTTATTATCTAATGAGAATATTCAA
>JAATVJ010000083.1 GCA_014523515.1 Nitrososphaerales archaeon TH1177
ATACATATGTCAATATAAAAAGAATAATTTTACCACTACAAGGAGTTATTAAATTATAATATTCTAATAAACTTTTTTCAAGTTATTTTCTATATATAAAAACGTGATCCTGATACATATGAACTGTTCATTTCAGTTATTGCAAATCATTTTGATGATATGCTGAAATTATACAAATTAACTTTATTCGATTATATTACAGTAAACATATCTCTATACCTCCAAACTCTTATAAATACATCTAGAATTTGGTTATGCTATGAATATGTTCATGATCCTCTTAATGACGGTTTCCTTAGAAATACAGATATTTAGTTGGTAAACATTTTTGGTGAATCTAGTGCATTTAAGCCTGGTATCATTATTGACATAATATTCAATTAACATATGGAAACATAGAACAATACTATATGAAGATAATCCACGATTACCAAGTGAACTAATACGTGATAATAATCCATTCAGACATTAAGAATAGTCATTACTCAAATATCTTTTTTTAAATATCATTTTAAAAAAATCATCATTATTAATCTTATCCTTAAAATTCTCCTAGAAACCTTAAATAAGTCAAATTTCTATAAAAATAATACTAAACACAAAATTAGAAAGCGTTAGATTATTTAATATTAGAAATAAGGTTATATAGGATTCATTAAAATAATATGTCTTGTATTATTCTTCCTAATTCTGAAAAATCTCATGAATTAGCAGTTAAATATAATTTTAAAGAATGGATGATTGCAAGATATCTTAGTTTTATTCCAGATATTGAAAAATTTCTTGATTATATCAATAATAGGAAGCCTAATCAATATATCAGAATAAATACATTAAAAATTGATATTGATTCTCTAAAACAAAAATTATTAGAAAAAGATTTTAGACTAGAAGAAACCCATTTACCTGAAGTTTTTCTTATATCAGAATCAAAATTTCCTATTGGAGCTACTATGGAATATTTATCAGGATATTATTACATTCAAGATCTTAGCTCATGTTTTGCTGTAGAGTCTTTAGATATCAAAGAATCAGATATGGTTTTGGATATGGCCGCTTCACCAGGAGGCAAAACTTCTTTTATGGCTCAAAAAATGAATAATAAGGGGGTAATTCTTGCTCTCGAATCTGATAGAAAACGTTTAAAAAAAATGATGTTTAATCTTTCTAGATGTGGAGTTATGAATACTGTTATATGGAACATAAAAGGAGAAGAAATAGTGAATTATAATCATGAATTTGATAAAGTTTTACTTGATGCACCATGTTCTTGTGATGGAATTATTCAAAAAGATCCTTTAAGAAAAACTACTTATTCAAAGGAGAGTATTACATATTGTAGTACTAGGCAATCACAATTGATTGAATCAGCACTAAGGGTAATAAAGCCAGGAGGCTTACTAGTCTATTCCACATGTTCTTTAGCACCGGAAGAAAATGAATTTATAATAAATTCATTATTAGAAAGATTTGATATTACTATCGAGTCACTTAATTTTGGGGTAGATTCATTACTAAAATTTGGTGATAAAATAATGGATAATTCTATCAAATTTACAAAAAGATTTTATCCTCATATTAATAACACTAGTGGCTTTTTTATTGCTAAGCTTAGAGTAAACAATATCCTAAAATGAATATGTTTAGAGAGTTGACAAGAGAAGAAAATACTATAATACGGAGAGAATTCAACAGGTGGGGAATTTTTAATTATATTCAGGATAAAATATTTGTAATAAAAGAGAGTCAAAACAACAATAAGGAATTATTTGTTATTCCTTTAATTTTGGAAAATTTTATATATTGTCGGTATAGTTGTTATGGAGGTTTACCAATAGGTATACTTCAGAAAAAAAAATTTTTACCTTCAATAACCTTCTTCGGTATTGTAGCAAAGTATGGCAGTAGTTTTTTATATGTTATTGTAGATTGTAATGTAGAAAAATTAATTCTTTATGGCAAAGATATTTTTGGTGATTCTATTATTTATGCCTCGCCAGATATTCAGGAAAATTCTGTCATTTTAATATTAAATAAATCAAAGGAATTTTTAGGAATTGGTAGATCTAGATTTGAGACATCTAGAATCAAAGAGAATGGAAAAGTAACAGTGAATACTTTATTCGATCTAGGTATGTATTTAAGATGTGAAAAATTAGATAAGAATGTATTAAAAAAATAAGATATAAATTGTAAATTAGTGCTCATTTGTAAGTAAAAAAAATTAAATTGTTAATATGGTTTAATAAGAGCTGAATAGATTCCACCAATTCCATAAGCAATAGATATTAAGATTCTAGCCAAGAATTCACCATAGGATTTATCAATTACTTTTCCATCGTATAGCAAAATAATTATTCCAATAGATATTATAGAAATTACTCCTACAATTAATTGGTCTATATTTTTGATTTTATTATTTGACAAAAATATAATAAAGGTAGATATATTTCCAAAACCAATTCCTGCTAATATTAGATATTCGTGCAAAGAAGGAATTAATGCTCCTAAACCAAAAGGACCTGCCCAACAAATTCCATTTATTATCTTCATGGATGTTGGCCAACTTGTACTTTTTTTTATTCTATTTCGTATGATATAAAGAGACTTAATTATTTTACCTTTAAAAATAATAAAAAAAATAGAAAAACAACCAAACCATATTAAAAAATATATATAAAACAAATCAAATTTCTGAGGAATAAAATAGCTTATGATAGTAGCTGAAAATACTGATAAAGCAATATAAATAAATATAATACTATTATTAGAAACCCCATTTTTAGTAGAATCCACAAAAAATTCTTGATATATCATCTCCCTATAAAAGTATTTATTATTAAAAATAGTGTATATCTTTTGAATAATAATCAAAATTTTCTAAATGATATATTGTAATTTTTATAAATACAAAGATTTTTTTTATTGTTGTTATAATATTAATTGTTGTCACCTTTTTTCAATTTTTTGAAAAAGAAATCTGAGAAAGTGAAAAAAGATACAAAATATCATAATACACTCGATCAGATAAAAACAGAAAAAACTGAACCAAGTACAACTATTACTATAGATGAAGCAAAGAATATAGTTAAAAAAATTGAAGATAATCAAATCAAATATCTTACTGATAAAATCGAAAAAATACGAATATTAACTCAAAAACCTCTAGAAAATATTAAATCTATAATATCAGATTTAGATACTACAAAGATTGAAGTCCATGAAAGTAGCTTTGAATCATTAGTAATAAATTCAAAAAAAATGGTAGTAAATTCGATAAAAAAGGAACTTTCTTCAAGCATTCCTGCACCAAAAACTCTTAATGATGTTATCAAATTTTATGAAAGATTAGATTCAATGGTGAATAAATTTTCAGAGATTAGTATGTCGCACAAAAAAGTGTTCAATTTTTTTATTAGTAAATATGCTGATAAACTTAAAACAGAATTTGAAAATATTTCCTCATTATCGATGCAATGTAAGTATGAACTAGATATTTTTGAAAAAGAAAGACAGCCCATAAAAAATTGCTTTGATAATATTGATACATTAATACAAAAAAATGAATCTATGAAATTAGAAGAAGAAAAATACAAAACGAAAAAATCTCAAAGAGATGAATTAAAATTAAAATTAAAAAAAATCGATGGAGAAATACAGGATTTAATAACTTCAAAACACTTTATAGAAGCAAATGATATAATAAAAAAAATAGAATCTCTCGAAATAGAAAAAAATAATTATCATAAAGAGTTACTTAATATTGTTAGTAAAACAAGTCGAGCATTTAATAAATATTCTTATGGATTAAATAAATCAATTGTTCATAAAATTCATATAATATTGGAACAACCATGGAAAATATTACAAGATTTAGATACATATTTAGATTTAATAAAAGAAGTTAAAAGTGCGCTTATTAAAGGTACAATTATATTAAAAGATTCAGATAAAATTGAAACTTATCTAGATAACATAATTAATTCCTTACCCAATTTTAAAGAAAGGGAAGAGAAATTTAATAATGAAATTAAAAAATTAAATAACAATAAGAATATAAATATTATTAGTAAAGTAAATGAATTAAAAAGAAAACATGCTAATTATAATCAAGAACTCAAAGATATTGAGCTTTATATTAAAGAGTCTGAAAGTGAATTATTGAAAAATAAAAGTGAGTCTGATAATTTATTATCATCTATTGAAACATATA